>JASLKK010000007.1 GCA_030747595.1 Acidimicrobiales bacterium
CCAGCTCCCTCCTGCGGTTGACAACCTAGGCGTCAAAGACCGGGTCTGCTCTAGTCAGTCTCGCTAAGCGCCCCCGTTGCATGCTCTGAACTGGTTTGGCCGAACCGGTTCAGAGGCCACCCAGCCGCCGGAGTGATCTTCGAATAGGCCGTTCTGGTCTGGCTGCTGGTCGGCTAAACGCGCCGAGGGGTTGGTCACGGCCCGTCGACTTCCTTGAAACAGAGGGCGTTTAGGGGTTTTTCAGGGGTCTGCAGCAGGGTGCAGTTTTGGGTACGGATTCAGCCCCAAAACGGGCCAAATCGGCCACTCGAGGGGTAGACGCAGCTCAAACGCTCCGAGGCACCTGGCCCCATACGACAACAGGCCTCACCGTTGAGTATCCGGGACGGATGACCCCGGATACCTCGACTCTTATCGGTCATGGTGGAGGTGATGAGAATCGAACTCACGACCTCTACGTTGCGAACGTAGCGCTCTAGCCAACTGAGCTACACCCCCGCGACCGGGGGCGATGGTATCGGGATCAGTTGGCCCGGCGGCTCAGCACGGCCTCGTCGCGCATGGCCGACGTGCCGGTCAGCCCACCCATGAGCGGGCCGTCCATCCGGAAGGGGATGACCGTCTCGCGTCGCTCGGCTTCCAACTGGTGGCGTTGGGTGACCAGCATGGCGTAGCCGACGAGCAGCAGGTCGACGAGGAAGTGGACCATCCAGACCGCTCCGCCTACGGCCACGCCACCCAGGAACGTAAAGACGGCGACACCTCCGAGGGTCAGGAGCAGGTCGCGGCGGCGGCGGCGGGCCGAACCGACGTCATCGGGAACCGAGGTGGCGGCCGAACGGAATGCCCGCAGACGGCGCGACCTGACGCCGGACAGCGAGGCGCTTACCCTCGGCCGACCCGTTGATCGGGCGGCTGATCCGACAGTTACCCGGCTGGCTGATCGACCGACCGAGGCCACGGCCGCCAACGGGCGGGTCAGGACGTCACGATTGCGGATGACGGGCGGCAACAGGACCGCAGCCCAGAGAACCCCGAGTCCCAGAAGGATCAGCATTGACGATGCCTCATTTGGATCCACCCTTCGGTCCGCTCGTACCCCTGTGGATAACGAGGGAAGGTAGTAGGGCTTCCCTACTAAATGGTGGATGTCTACGCGCTCAGCGCGCGAATGTTCGCGCGCAGGGCGCGATAAAGCCCCCGGCGGAGTCACGCAGGGTGGTCGTCCCGTCGCCAGTCGCCAGAGCGGCCTCCCGATTTCTCGTGCAGGCCGAGCGACTCCACGCTCATCGAGCGGTCCACGGCCTTGCACATGTCATAGATGGCCAGGGCAGCCACCGAACAGGCGGTCAACGCCTCCATCTCAACGCCGGTCCGGTCCACGGTCTCAGTCGTCGCTTCGACGTCCACCCAAGCATGCCCGACCACCAGGTCCACGACCACTGAACTCAACATCAACGGATGGCACAGTGGGATGAGTTCCGACGTTCGCTTGGCGGCCTGAATCCCGGCCACCCGGGCCACGGCGAGCACATCGCCCTTGGACACCCTGCCGAGCCTCAGGGCCTCGGCGGTCTCGGCCTGCATGGTGATCCTGGCCCGGGCCACAGCCCGTCGCCGGGTCGCGTCCTTGCCTCCCACGTCGACCATGCGGGCCCGACCCTCGTCGTCGAGGTGGGTGAAGCCGTCTGTCCCCGCTGGTTCAGGCACCGGATCAGCCGCCGATCTGGGACATGGAACGGGCCGGACGGATGAACTCCACCCGACCGATCCCGTGACCGGCCCACTTGGCGGCCACTGCACGCTCCAGCAGGGCACTGACCTCGTCGTCGGTGGCCTCCGACCGCAGCAGCGACCGGACGTCGAACTCGTTCACGGCGAACAGACAGTTGCGGAACTGACCATCCGCGGTGAGGCGGATCCGGTCGCACGAATCGCAGAAGCTCCGGGTGACGCTGGCCACCACCCCGATCTCACCGCCACCGTCGAGGTAGCGGAACCGGCTGGCTGGGGCCGAGGTCCGGTCGATGGGCTCCAGCGGAAACACCTCTCCCACCCGGGCCACGATCTCGTCGATGCCCACCACCGATTCGTGGGTCCAGGCCTCGTCAGCGTCCAACGGCATGAACTCGATGAACCGGACCATCACACCCCGGTCCCGACCGAAACGGGCAAAGTCAACCAGTTCGTCGTCGTTGACGCCTCGCATAACCACCACGTTGACCTTCACCGGGTCCAGACCGGCGGCCAACGCCGCGTCGATTCCGTTCAGCACCCGACCAAGTTCGTCGCGCAGGGTCAACTCGGCGAACCGATCGGCCCGCAACGAGTCCAACGAGACGTTGATTCGCTTTAATCCTGCATCGGCCAGTCCGGACGCAGCCAGCTCCAGGGTGGAGCCGTTGGTAGTCAGGGCCAGGTCCGCCCCGAGGGCGGACAGCATCGCCACCAGACGGCGCAGGTCGGCCCGCACCGTCGGTTCTCCACCGGTGAGACGGATGCTGTCGATCCCATGGCGTTCGACCAGCAGCCGGGCTACCCGCTCAATCTCCTCGAAGGTGAGTAGTTCAGCTCGGGGCAACCACTGGAGGCCTTCGGCGGGCATGCAGTAGCCACACCGGAAGTTGCACCGGTCGGTCACCGAGATGCGGAGGTCACGGTGCACCCGGCCGAAGCCGTCGATCAGGGGGAGGACCACTGGGCCAGCGTACGGCTCGCCGTCACCCACCGCGTCCGGCGGACACCGATTCGACAACCCTTAACCCAGCAACAAGACGTCGACCTCGCCACCGTCGGGTATCCCGTCACCGTCGGGCAACACGGCCAGGCCGTCTGCGGCCGCCATGGCCGTCAGTTGGTGGGAACCCTGGCCGCCCGCCGACCGGACCCGGAACCGACCGTCAACCACCTCGACGCCCACCCGGGCGAAGTGGACCTTGCCGTCGGCATGACGAGGCAAGCCCCCGACGACGTCCGCCCGAATGCAGGTCCGGTCGGTCCCTGTATGGCCGGACATGGCCCGCAGGGCCGGGCGGGCGAACAACTCGAAGGAAACCATCGACGACACCGGATTGCCGGGAAGCCCGAACACCGGCACGCCACCGATCCGACCGAAGGCCAAGGGCTTGGCCGGCTTGATGGCCACCTGCATCCAACGCATGTCGCCAATCCGGTCCAGAACGACCTTGACGTAGTCGAAGTCGCCCATCGACACGCCGCCTGAGGTCAGCACGGCATCGCACCGGGAGGCCCCGTCGAGCAATGCCGCCTCGATGGCTCCCTCGTCATCGACCACCCGGCCCAGATCGACCGCATCGACGCCCAGTTCATCGAGCAGGCCAAGGAGAGACGGTCGATTTGCGTCCCGGATCTGGCCGGGAGCCAGCGCCCCGGGCCCGTCTCGCAACTCGTCCCCGGTGGACAGCACCCCAACCCGAAGTTGACGGTGAACGACCACCGAGAGGACACCGATGCTGGCCAGCACTCCGAGGTGCCCCGGGCTCAGGACCGCTCCGGCCTCAAACACCCGGTCGCCGGCCACCAAGTCCTCGCCGGCAGACCGTACGTGATTACCCACCGGCACCTCGATGGCCACCGAGACGGTCGCCCCGTCCGCCCCCATCTCGGTGCGTTCGACCATCACCACGGCATCGGCGCCCGGCGGCATCGGCGCCCCGGTCATGATCCGCGCTGCGGTGCCCGATCCGACCTCAATGCCTGCGACCACCGGATCCACGCCCGCGGCCACCGTGCCCACCACTTCGAGGACCACCGGCGCCCCCACGGTGTCGGCCGCCCGCACGGCAAAGCCGTCCATCGCCGTGTTGGCAAACGGGGGAACGCACTCGGGCGAGTCGACGGGCTCGGCGAGCACCAGGCCCCGAGCGTCGGACAACGCCACCTCAACAGGGTCCGGCCTCTCGCAGCGACCAAGCACGTGTTCACGGGCCTCGGCTAGGGAGATCATCGACCCCAACCCTGCTCCTCGCCTGACATGAGGCGACGGATGTTGGCCCGGTGTCGGACCAGCACTACCAGACAGATGCCGGTTGCCACCAGAAAGTCTGGCCAACCACGACTGGTCGCAGCGACGCCGACGGGTAAGGCGATGCAGATGGTGACCGAACCCAGCGATGACTTACCCGAGAATCGGGCCACCAGGGCGAACAGTGCCATGACCGCCAAGCCGACAACCGGGAACAGCACGATGGCACCACCGCCACCGGTGGCCACGCCCTTCCCACCGCGGAATCTGCGGGTCACCGGGAGGACATGCCCAAGCGTGGCCGCCGCCCAGCAGGCCAAGCCGAGCGGTCGCCCGCCCAAGGCCAGGCCCAGTCCTGCGGCGATCGCACCCTTGCCGGTATCAGCCACGAACACGGCCACCCCTGCCCGCCGACCGGCCGTGCGATAGACGTTGGTGGCACCGGGATTACCGGACCCCTCGGTCGTCGGATCCACGCCACGCCGACCGGCCACCAATTGGGCCGACGGCACCGTGCCAAGCAGGTACGCCACCACTACAAGGGCCCAGGCTCCGAGCCCGGCAGGAATGTCCACCCCGCCAGTGTGCCCGACAGGCACGGGTAGGCTGCACCGTTCGCCCGTCGACCACCTGCCGACATCCCCTCCTACTGCCACGACCCGACGAGCCGAGGCCTCTCCGCCATGCCGACCTACCAGTACCGCTGCCAGACCTGCGAGGGCGAGTTCGAACTACGCCAGTCGTTCACCGACGACGCTCTAACCACTTGCATCGACGTCGAGTGCCACGGTCCGGTCAACAAGGTGTTCAGCGGAGTGGGCATCTCATTCAAGGGCGACGGCTTCTACAAGAACGACCACGGGTCCTCGGCCGGCGGGCATTCTTCGGAGAAGGCCTTGTCGACCAGCAACTCGTCGGATTCCGCGTCGGAGGGTTCGGGGTCCTCGAACGGAACCTCCTCGGACGCCTCGTCGTCCGGTGGCGACTCGTCCGGAACGAAGGACACCTCCTCGGTCAGCTCGACCAGCGATGCCGCCTCGACTCCCTCAGCGAATAAGGCATCGTCGGGCAGTGCCTCAGGCAGCAAAACCCCCAGCGCTACCTGACCAGGAACGCTCTCTGACGTACCTAGTCCCCCCGGGGGCCGTGTCCTACCCCACCGCTCGACTTCGGGCATGGCCCGCCCGCCACCGCATGGCCTGGTCTCCCTGTGGGCCGTCGACTCGACCCTGGTGGAGCATCAGGAGAATCGCCGGGTATGCCCACGGCACGACGAATGGTCGAGTCGGACCGGTGCTGGACCTCGACGAGCACACCCTGATCGTTGTCGCACCCGCCGACCGGATGCCCTAGGTCGCCGGCGCCCTCAATCGGAGTGATCTGATACCAGCGTTGATGCCCGCGCTGGTCGCCGAACCGTCGCCAGTCGACTAGCGGACGCCGGTAGCCAACAGGGCCAGGACCCCGAGGCCCACTACCACGCGATAGGCGGCGAACCCTCCGAGTCCGATCCGGGCCAGCAGGCGCAGTAGGCCATGGACGGCAAACCAGCCACTTACCGCGGCGGCCGCCATCCCAGCGAGAAACGGGGGCCACCAACCGGCGGGCACCGTCACGTCAACGGCCGACAGCAGGCCCGCCCCGGCTATGACCGGCAGGCTCATCAGGAAGACCAGTCGGGCGGCCTCGGTGCGTTCCACCCGCAGCGACCGAGCAACGCTCAGGGTCACCCCCGAACGAGACACTCCAGGTTGGAAAGCTAAACCCTGAGCCACTCCCAGAACGATGGCGTTGCGGAAGGAGAGGTCAGCCATGCCCCGGCTCGTCGCCTCACCGGCGGTCGCCCCACGGCGGTCGGTGGCCCACAACACAAGTCCGAACACGATCAGGCAGGTGGCCACCAACCACATCCGGTCCCCGAGGTCGTCGATCATGAACGCCACCAGCACACCAAGGATCCCCGTGGGCACCGCAGTCACAGCCAGCAGGCAGGCCGTCCGGGCATCCCCGACGGGAACGGTGCCGACACCGGACCGAATCCAGGTCAGAGCGGCCCGCAGGTACCGGACCACGTCAGCCCGCAGGTAAAACACCGCTCCGGCAAGGGTGCCCACGTGGAGGGCAACCTCGAAGGCATCCTCCAAGCGACCATCGCCACCGAAGTCCTCCCAACCCAATAGCCATGGCACGAGTTCTAGGTGGCCGCTGGACGAGACGGGCAGGAACTCGGTCAGGCCCTGCACCAGGCCCAACAGGATGGCGTGCAGGATCGGCATGGTCTGCGGGCTGGGCCCTACACCCCCGAGACTGTCAGCTCGCCGAAAACCAGTGTGACTCCGGCCGCCCGCATGGGCAGCCACTGAACGTCGTCACCAATGGCCACCAGGTCGGTGAGCATCTTCTGGATGGTCGAGGCAATGGTGAACTCACGGATCGGTTCGGCCAGTTCGCCACCCCGGATCCGAAGGCCCTCGGCGCCCGTTGAGAAGTCGCCACTGACCGGGTTTACCCCTGAGTGCAGCCCGCTGACGCCCTGGACTAACACACCGTCATCGATCCCGGCCACCAACTCAGCCGGCGTTCGGTCCCCGCCCCGAATGGACACGGCCCGAACCCCGACGCCCGGCGTTGACGAGTAGCCCCGGACCGCCGAACCGGTGGACGTCGTACCAGCCCGACGGGCCGTCTCGCTGTTGTGCACGAATCGTTCGAGACGACCACCGGAAACCAGCACGTTTCGGCGCGTAGCCAAGCCTTCTCCGTCGGTCGCCGTAGCTGAGGTGGCCGCCGGGTCCGTGGGATCGTCGACCAGGGTGAGCAGCGGCGAGGCCACCTCATCCCCTAGGCGGTCAGCAAACAGGGACCGTCCCTTCTGAACCGACTCGCCGTTGAGGGTGCCGGCCACGATCCCCAGAAACTGGGCGCTCACCCATGGGTCGAGTACCACGGCGATCCGCCCTGATGCAGGCTTGACGGACCCCAACATGCGGGTCGAACGTTCGGCGGCCTCGGCCGCTGCGGTAGCGACATCCAGGTCCCCCGGTTCACGTCCCAGCGAAAAGCCAAAGCCGGTCTGGGTCTCGCCATCTTGCTCGGCCAGCGCATAGGCCGAAAGGAAACAGCCGGTCTCCTGGCTGGTGGCCCGGATACCGGTCGTAGTGGCCACCGCACTGACCGACGCCGAGTCGCCGTACTCAGCCGACTCCACACCACTGATGCGAGGGTCAGCGGACCGGGTGAGACGCTCCAACTCGAGGGCCATGGCCACCTTGGCCTCCGTCGGGTGGGCGACCAACGCCGGCCTGTACAGGTCGAGGTCGGCGACCGGGACACCATCAGGCTCGGCCACCGCACAGTGCTCGTCGGGGGTGGCGAACTCCACGTTGTCCCGGGCCTCGCCCAGCACCTCGATCAGGGCATCGGCATCCAACGTGCCCGCGTAGGCGAAGCCCTGACGTCCGTCGCGCACCACACGCACGCCGATGCCCCGGGACTCGGCCGAGGTAAGCGACTCGATCTCCCCCTCGTAGGCCCGAACCTCCGTTTCACGTTCATGGACCACGACGGCCTCGATGGCCTCGCCAGGGGCAGCCATGGCTACCACCCGTTCGGCAATGGCCAACAGACCCGCCTCGTCATCTCGTGTGCCCGTCACGTCAGGCCGCCGTTCCACCGACGGTGAGCCGAGAAACCCGCAGCGTCGGCGTGCCGTCACCCACCGGGACACCCTGACCGTCCTTTCCGCACGTCCCCGGTGACCCCATGGCGAAGTCACCGGCAATGGCGTCGATGGCCAACAAGGCCTCCGGGCCGTTGCCGATCAGGTTTCCCTCGCGGATCGGAGCGGTGAGGCGACCATCCTCGATCAGGTAAGCCTCGGTCATACCGAACACGAAGTCCCCGGTGGCCGTGTTGACCTGACCGCCGCCCAACTGGGCCACGTACACGCCATGGTCAGTTCCGGCCACGATCTGCTCGGGATCGTCGAGACCGCCCTCTAGATAGGTGTTGGTCATCCGCACCATGGGCAGGTGCCGGTAGCTCTGGCGACGACCGTTGCCCGATCCCTCGCGCCCCTCTTTGCGGGCCCGGAGGCGGTCCCACATGTAGTCGGTCAGCACCCCGTCCTCGATCAGCACGTTGCGCTGCGCCGGGCGGCCCTCGTCGTCAACGGCAAAGCAGCCCCACTCTCCGGCCATCGTGCCGTCGTCAATCAGACTGACCGTCGGTGTGGCCACCATCTCGCCGCGTCGACCAGCGAAGACCGACGCCGACTTGGCCACCAGGTCGGCTTCCAAGCCGTGGCCGCATGCCTCATGGAAGAGCACCCCGCCGCCGCCCGGGCCGACCACAACTGGCATCTCGCCGCTGGGTGCCGGCACCGCCTCGAGCTTGGTGATCGCCCGGCCGGCGGCCCGACGAGCCAGATCATCGACGTCCACAGAATCGAAGAGTTCAAACCCCACGGTGTGGCCGACTGATTCACGGCCGGTCTGCAGGCCGGTGTCGCCTGACGCCACGCACGAGACAGAAAAGAAGGTGCGGATCTGGCGATCACCGGTCAACAGCCCCTCACTGTTGGCCACCTGGATTCGCCGCTGTGAGTCCCCGTAGCGGGCCGAGACCTGACTTATGGCGCCATCGGCCGAACGGGCCGCAGCATCGGCCCGTTCCAGAAGCGCCACCTTGCGGGCCTTGGGTACATCGGCGGGCAGCATCCCGATCGCCGCCGAGGAGGGGCCCGAGGGGCCATCAAGGACCACCTCGCGCACACCACCGCCACCCGAACGGGCCGCTGCCGATGCTGCCTCCGCCGCGTTTCGCAGACCGACCGACGACAGGTCGGCCGTATGGGCAAACCCAGTGGTCTCCCCCACCACAACACGAATCCCCGCGCCACGATCCCGGCCACTGGACAGTTCCTCAATCCGACCGTCGTCGAGCACCGCCGAGGTGGACCGCCGATCCTCCACGAACACCTCGGCAAACTCGCCACCTGTTGCCATGGCGACCGAGAGCGTGTCGGCCAGCAGACCCGAATCCAGAAGGCCCGTTTCCAATCTCCCGGTATCCGGTATGCCGGAAGAACCGTTGCCGTCAGCCATCATCATGCTCCTGATCCTGTGCGCCCGGTCCGGGCCGGTGTCCCGGTCGGGCCCGGGCGGATGCGTAGGGTACCGCTGTGCCCCCGATGCCAGGGTTGCGCGGTCGCGCCTCCCACACCGTCACCGATGCCGACACGGCGATCGCCCTCCGCTCCGGCGAAGTGCCGGTCCTCGGCACCCCACGACTGGTGGCCCTAATGGAGGAAGCCTCGGTCGAGGCACTCGACGGCTCGCTGGCCGATGGCGAGACCAGCGTGGGTATGCGCATCCACGTCGACCACATGGCCCCCACCGCACCTGGCGTCGGCGTCACCGCCGAGGCGGTCCTCGAAGGCGTCGAAGGGCGCCGTCTTACCTTCGGGGCGACGGCCACGGTGGGCGACGCCGTGGTGGCCACAGCAAGCATCATCCGAGTGGTCGTCGAGACCCACCGGTTCCTCGACAGGGTCAACGGAGACCTCACCTGAACCGTGCAAATCGTTCCCGCGAGGGCCCAGCCCGCATCACAACATGACGAAACGGTGCCCGGCGCGGGTCTAGTTCGGTTTCCCCGGCGTGCAGCCGGGCCGGGCAGCGGACTCCACTGGTGGGTTGAGATCCTCCTCGTCTTCGGCTTCTACGCCGTCTACTCCACCATCCGGAACCTCTTCGGATCCGAGTCCGTGTCGGTGGCCGACGCGCTGGCCAATGCCGAACGGATTATCGACCTGGAACGATCGATCGGCCTCTACCGGGAACTGGAAATCCAACAGGCTTTCCTCGACCACCGGTGGTTCATCCAGTTCTGGAACCTCTTCTACGGGACGTTTCACTTCGCGGTGACGGTGTTCGCTCTGGTCTGGGTGTACCGGCGCTTCCCGCACCTGTATGCGCGGCACCGCTCGACCTTCCTGTGTACGACAGGGCTGGCCCTGATCGGTTTTGCCCTATTTCCGCTCATGCCACCACGGCTGCTTTCAGACTGCGGGACGTTTGGGGCCTGTCTGGCCCACATGCATCCCTACGTCGACACGGTGACCGACGTCGGCGGGCTCTGGTCGTTCGACTCGGGGACAATGCAACGCGTTAGCAACCAGTACGCGGCGATGCCCAGCCTTCACTTCGCCTGGGCCACGTGGTGTGCGCTGGTCATCTGGCCAACGGTCCGGACACGCGCCGTCAGGGCGCTGGCCGTCGCCTACCCGGTGGCCACACTGTTCGCCGTGATCGTCACCGGCAACCACTTCTGGTTGGACGCCGCTGGAGGGCTGGTGGCCCTGGGTGCCGGCACGCTGCTGGCCGGCGTGCTGGTCCGGGCCTGGATCCGACTCCACCACCGGTTGCGCGCTAACTGAACCGGCCCCGCTGAACCGGTTCGGCTGGGCCGCGATAGCGTTTTCCGTCGTGCGCCTCGATGCCCTTCGGTCCCCCGCCGACCTCCGCGACCTTGGCCCAGAGGAACTCGCCGCGCTGGCCACGGAATTGCGCCAACGCATCATCGACACCGTGGACCGCACCGGCGGCCACCTTGGTTCGAATCTGGGCGCGGTGGAGCTCACCTTGGCTCTCCACCGGGTTTTCGATAGTCCAAGGGACGCCATCCTCTTCGACACCGGCCACCAGACCTACGTCCACAAACTCCTGACCGGACGGGTCTCCGAGTTCGACGGACTACGCCAGGCCGGGCAGATGTCGGGCTATGCGTCCCGAGATGAATCGGCCCACGACTGGATCGAGAACTCCCACGCGTCGACCGTGCTGTCATACGCCCACGGCCTGGCCACGGCACGGGCCACCAACAGCGACCGCCGACGGGTCGTGGCGGTGATCGGCGATGGTTCGATGACCGGCGGCATGGCCTTCGAGGGTCTCAACAATCTCGGCCACAGCGGCCTGCCAGTAACCGTGGTGCTCAACGACAACGGGCGGTCCTACGCCCCCACGGTCGGTCGCCTGTCGGAGAGCCTCATCCGAATCCGTTCCAACCCGACCTACATGCGCCGACAGCGCCACCTTGAGGACCTGGCCGAACGCCTGCCGTGGGTGGGCGATCTAATCGAGCGGGGCATCAATGCCACCAAGGCCGCGCTGCGCGAGATGTTCGAGCCGACGGCGTTCTTCGAGGCGCTTGGCGTCCACTATCTGGGCCCGTTCGACGGCCACAACATCGCCGAGGTCGAAGACGCCCTGACCAACGCTGCCGAGTTCGACGGACCGGTCGTGGTCCACGTGCTGACCCAGAAGGGTCGAGGCCACGCCCCAGCCGAACAGGATCCGATCAAACACATGCACGACACGGGTGGCGTGAAGCCCGGCAGCTACACCGAAGCGTTTACCGAATCGCTCCTCAAGGCCGCCGAGTCCCACCCGGAGTTGGTCGCCATCACCGCGGCGATGCCTGATTCCACAGGCCTCCTTCCGTTCCGCGACCGTTTCCCCGACCGCTGTTTCGACGTGGGCATCGCAGAACAGCACGCGGTGACCGCGGCAGCCGGCATGGCCATGGGCGGCCTTCGCCCAGTGATCGCCCTGTACGCCACGTTCCTGAGCCGGGCCTTCGATCAGACCAACCTTGACGTCGGCCTCCACGGCCTCCCGGTCGTGTTCTGTCTGGACCGGGCGGGCATCACAGGCGACGACGGCCCCTCGCACCACGGGGTGCTGGACATGGTCTTGTTGTCCCGGGTGCCGGGGATGACGGTGCTGGCCCCGTCCTCCTATCAGGAGCTGCAGCAGATGTTCGAGGACACGATGGCCATCACCGACGGCCCGGTGGCCATCCGCTGGTCCAAGACGCCGGCCCCCCACGTAGGCTGGGACGAGGTGGGACGGGGTCTGGCCGCCCGCCAAGTTCGAGCCGGGGACGGTCAGGTGTGCCTGCTGGGTGCCGGGAAGATGCTGGCCGCCGCCCTGGCCGCGGCCGACGAACTGGCCACCGACGGCATCGACGCCACCGTGTGGGATCCGCGGTGCATCCGGCCACTCGACGACAAAATGCTGGACAACGCTGCCGAACACCGGCTCGTGGTCACCATCGAGGACGGATTCCGTGAGGGCGGATTCGGCACCGGGGTGCTGGATGCCCTGGCGGCGCGGCCGCCACGGGCCGAAACGCCGATGCCGCGTGTCGCTGTACTAGGCGTACCGGTGGCCCACCACGCCCACGGTCCGGCCGACGCGCTGCTGGCGTCGTTTGGCCTCGACGGTCCCGGCGTAGCCGCTTCCGTCCGTTTCCGCCTCGGCTAAGCCCAGCGGAACCTCTCAGGACCGGCCATTCCGACGCCGGTACGGAGCAGCGATTCAGGAATAGAAGGGGTTGTCGCCCGCCGAGTGATCGGTGGCGTCCACCACATCGGTGATCTCCGGCACGGCCTCGACAATGGCCCGCTGGATCCCCTCGGTGAGGGTGGCCTGGCTCATCGAACAACCCTGGCAGCCGCCACCCATTGTCACGTACGCCGTATGGGTATCGACCCCGATGAGGGTCGCAAAACCACCATGGGAGGCCAGCATCGGATTAACCGTCTTCTCGAGGAGTTGCTCGATGCGCTCGGGCACCTCACCGGTCAACTCCAACTCACCCACGTCCCCCAACGGGTTGGGACGGTTGGGGTTACGGATCACCAGCCCGCCCTGCACCGGGTTACTGGGCAGGTCGAGGGTGGCGCCAGCCAACTTGGAGCGACTCTCATCACCCACCGCCATGTCGAGGGTCGCGCCGGTCTTTCCATCAGCGTCTGCACTGACCGTCCAGCGGTGACAATCGTCGGGCAACTCGACGATTGGGACGAAGGCCAGGTCATAGACGTAGTCCACGCCTGACACGCCGGTCACGTCGATCAGGAGGGACAGCGTGGTGGGGTCTTCGCCGTCGTCCTGCGAGTCGCGGACCTCCAGCACCTTGTTCAGCGCACCGTCGCTGACCTCCATGACCCGTTCCGTGGTGAGAATGTCGCCCATGGGGCAATGGTACCGGTGGCTTTTCTCTGGCGGGCCGTCATCTGGCTGGCCGGTTGGGACGACCATCAGCCTCCACCAGTAGGTTCGCCGCCATGAGCGACGAGACGACCCCGACTCCAGTGACCATCCAGTACACGGACGGCCCGACCGACGCAGGCGTAGCGGTCATCACCATGGACGACGGCAAGGCCAACGCACTGGGCCACGACCTTCTAGGCGCGCTTCTGGCTGCGCTGGACGAGGTGGATGCCTCCGGTGCCGACGCGGTGGTCATCGTCGGTCGACCTGGCCGGTTCTCGGCCGGCTTCGATCTATCGGTCATGAAGGCCGGTGGCAACGGACCTAAGGAGATGCTGGCCGCCGGCGTCGATGTGTTCCTCCGGATCTACCAGTTCCCCCGACCGGTCGTCGTGGCCTGCACCGGACATGCCATCGCGGCGGGTGCCATCATCCTGATGTCGTCGGACCTCCGGGTCGGTACGGCCGGCGAGTTCAAGATCGGCATGCCCGAATTGACCATCGGTATGCCGCTCCCCTTCTTCGCCACCGAGTTGATGCGGGATCGCCTGTCCAAGCGCCATGTGGCAAGGGCGACTCTGGGTCAGATGTACGACCCCGAGACGGCAATCGACGCGGGCTACCTGGATGAGGTGGTCAATGCCGAGGATCTCCTCGACACTGCGGTGGCCCACGCCCGGGTCGCCGGCGGAGTCGGCCGCGGTGCGATGAAGCGCACCCGCATTACCACCCGCGGCGTGATTGCCGATGCTGTCCGCTCCGGGTTGGCCGAGGACCTGTCGCACTTCGTAGTCGAGGGCTGAGGCCTCGAACCCGAACCCAGGGGTTACCCGATGATCGACGATTCCGGAGAGTACGAAGCACTGCTGCTCGTGGCCTTCGGGGGACCGGAGTCGATCGACGACGTGGATCCATTCCTGGCCCGGGTCACGGCTGGACGACCCATTCCCCCGGAACGACTGGCCCAGGTTGCCGACCGCTACCGCTCCGTCGGTGGCCGTTCGCCGCTAAACGCAAGGTTGCGAACCCTGCAGGCGAGGGTGGCGGAGCGACTGGTCGACCGTGGTGTCAACACGCCGGTCTTCTGGGGGAACCGCAACGCCGCTCCCCTGCTGGTCGACACCATCGCCGAGATGCGCGACGCCGGCGTGCGCCGGGCGGTGGCCTGGGTGGCGTCGCCCTACGCCTCCTACAGCACTTGCCGCCAGTACATCGAGAACATCGAGACGGCCCAGACCGCCGTGGGGGCCGACGCCCCGGTTGTCGACCGTATTGGTAGCCACCACGATCACCCGGGTCTGATCGAACCGGCAGCGGATCGACTCGCCGAGGCGCTCGACCGACTGCCTGCCGACCGTCGCGACCGGGCGCACCTCCTCTTTTCAGCCCACAGCATCCCGAGCACCATGGCCGCCAACTGCGACTACGTAGCCCAACTTCACGAGGTAGCCCGGCTGGTTGCCCAGCGGGTGGATCCAGCCGGTCGCTACAACCGCGAACTGGTTTGGCAGTCCCGAAGCGGTTCACCCCAGACCTCATGGCTGGAACCCGACGTGGGCGACCGGATCGATGCTCTGGCAGTGGCCGGTGTGGATGCCGTGGTGGTCTCGCCCATCGGTTTCCCAGTAGAGAACTTCGAGATCGTCTGGGACCTCGACGTGGAGGCCGCCGCCCGAGCTGAACGGGCCGGCGTGGCCTTCCAGCGGGCCGGCGCGATTGATGACGACCCGCGCTTCATAGACATGGTCGTCGACCTGTTTCTGGGACACGACCCGGCGTCGGTCCGGACCTGCCGAACCGACTGCTGTCTGCCGCCCCCTCACTGACCCTGCGCCGCTCCTCGACCGGAGACATCCCCGAACAGCCCGCCCGGAACGGGTATTTTCAGAGGTGATGAACCACGCCCGCATCGCCACGGAAGCCCTCCGTTTTCGTCTGGGAACGTTCTCCGCCCGGGTCGATTCACCACCCGGCCTCAACGCCGACGAAGCCGGTGCTCTGCTCGTGGCCTGCGGTGACCCCGGGGTGGACCATGCCCTCCGGATGGTTGGTGAAACCTGGTGTCAGGCCGGCCTCACACCGGATCACATCGACCACCCGTGGACGGCCGGTGAAGCCGCCCGGCTCCGCTCGGTCGGCGGGTCTGCACTCTTGGATGCCCTCGACGAGCTTGTCACCGGCGTCACCCGCTGCCGCGTCCGCGGCTGAACTGACCTCAGCCTCCTTCTGCCGCGGCCCACCGGGCCCGCGCCTGTACGGTCGCCAGCGGGCCACCAATCGCTGTCACACCCCTACGACAGACTGCCCGTCGACCAAACAGACCAGGATCACCGACCGCACCCATGGGCAAGCAGCAGAAGCTCATACCCGACGAGATGGACTACGCCCGCGAGATCGTCGATGTCTCCGTCGCGCAGGAGATGAAGGAGTCCTTCCTCGCCTACTCCTTGTCGGTTATCACGTCGCGGGCCATCCCCGACATTCGTGACGGGCTCAAGCCGGTGCAACGCCGAATCCTCTACTCCATGCTCCGCATGGGCATCCGGCCCGATACCCCGCACCGCAAAAGTGCCCGGGTGGTCGGCGACACCATGGGTCGATACCACCCGCACGGCGACTCGGCGATCTACGACGCCCTGGTTCGCATGGGCCAGTCATTCTCCCGGGGCATGACTCTGATCGACCCCCAGGGCAACTTCGGTTCGCTGGACGACCCGCCGGCCGCACCCCGCTACACCGAGTGCCGGCTCAGCGAAGCCGCCATGGCCATGGTCCGCGAGCTCGATGAGGACACGGTGGGCTTCCGACCGACCTACGACGGCGAGTCCACCGAACCCACCCACCTCCCCGCGCTGCTCCCCAACCTGTTGTTGAACGGCACCACCGGGATCGCCGTGGGAATGGCCACCAACATGCCCACCCACAACCTGGCCGAGATCCATGCCGCGGTCACTCTCGTCATGAAGCAGCGACGACCCAAGCCGACGGTCGACGAGTTGCTGGCCGTCCTCCCCGGTCCGGACTTCCCCAGTGGGGGCATCGTGGTCGACGACGGCATCCGCGACGCCTACGCCTCCGGCCGGGGTTCGATCCGGATCCGCGCCCGGGCCCACGTCGAGGAAGCCGGGAAGGGCCGCCAGGCCATCGTGGTCACCGAGTTGCCCTACTTGGTGGGCCCCGAGCGGGTAATCAGCAAGCTCAAGGAGTTAAACGAAGCCGGGAAGGTGGCGGGGATCGCCGATTTCAAGAACCTCTCGGACCGTCACACCGGGCTCCGACTCCAGGTCACGGTCAAGCCGGGGCACAACCCCCAAGCGGTGCTTGGCGAGCTGTACCGCCTGACTCCCATGGAAGAGTCCTTCGGCATCAACAACGTGGTGCTGGTCGATGGCGAACCCCGCACCGTCGGCCTGTACGACCTGTGCCGCCACTACATCGACCACCGGCTCGAGGTCGTCGTCCGCCGGACGGCCTACCGTCGGGATCGTGCCGAGGAGCGGCTTCACATCGTGGCCGGCCTGCTGGTGGCCCTCCAAGCCATCGACGAGGTGGTCACCATCATCCGTGGTTCGGAGGACACGGCGACAGCCCGCGACGCCCTCATGGAACGGTTCTCGCTCAGCCGCGTCCAGACCGACCACATCCTGGACATGCCGCTCAAACGGCTCACCGCCCTAGAGGTCCGTCGCCTGGAGGACGAACGGGCGGAGCTCGAGGCGGCCATTGCCGGGCACACCAAGCTCCTCGAGTCCGAAGCTCGCCAACGCACGCTGGTGCTTAACGAGTTGGGTGAGGCCGTCAAGCAGTTCGGTCGGGATCGCAGTACCGAGATCGTGAACCCTGATGACCTCCCGGTGTTCGATTCCATCGAGGTGGCCGATGATGTGGTCGACGAGCCCTGCGTGGTCACGCTCTCCACCTCCGGACAAATCGGGCGGCTGCCGGCGGAGGGGGCCAAGCGGGCCACGCCGGGCCGCCACGACGTGCTGGTCGCCCAGCTGCTGACCCGAACCACGTCCACGGTTACCGCGGTCACGTCCGAGGGTCGGGCCCTGCAGGTCCTGCCCGCCGAACTGGCCGACGGCGAGGGCCGGGCCCGGGGAGCCGGCGCCGCCCAAGCCTTCGGTACAAACCGAGGCGAGATCATCCACACCGTGGTGGCCGACGGTGACGAACACCTCGTGGTGGTCTCCGCCCAAGGCGCAGCCAAGCGCCTCACCATGGCCGAGGTTCGTGAAACCCGAGGCGGGAAGACGATCATGAAGCTCAAGGCCGGCGATCGAGTGGCCGCCGCGTTCACCGCTCCCGACGGTATCGACGTGGTCTTCGTGGCTTCCGACGGCCAGGTACTACGAACCGCAGTCGACGGCATCAGCGTCCAGGGGCGGGGTGCGAGCGGCGTCGCCGGGATGAAACTCCGCGATGGGGCCACCGTGGTCGCCGCGGCCGCCGCCCTCGGTGACGACACTCTGGTGACCGTCACCGACGACTCCTCAGTGAAGGCCACGCCGCTGTCCGAACTAGAGGCCAAGGGTCGTGGCGGTATTGGTGTCCGGGTCTCACGCCTAGCCGACGGCGCCTCACTCAGCACGGCCCACGTGGGGCCCACCATCGGCCTGCTGGCCATCATGACCAGCGACGACGACGCGAAGAAGCCCGACCCCACACCGGTACCGCTCATGTTGGAGGCCACGAAGCGTGACCTGGTGAGCGCTGCGTCGGAACGACAGATCCTGGCCATCGGGCCGCCGAGGTGGTGACAGTGGCCGCCGCGCAATCCAAGAGCAGGTCAAAGGGATCGGGCTACGACGCCGATGCCATCCAGACCCTCGAGGGGTTGGATGCCGTGCGAAAACGGCCCGGCATGTACATCGGCGGCACCGGCGGACCGGGACTCATGCACCTGGTCTGGGAGCTGCTCGACAACGCGGTCGACGAAGCTGCCGCCGGATTCGCCCGCAAGATCGATATCACCCTGCACCGCGACCACTCCGTGGAGGTAGCCGACGACGGCCGGGGCATCCCAATTGACCGCCACGCCAAGCGGAAGATCTCGGCGCTGGAGGTCGTCCTGACCGAGCTGCACGCCGGAGGCAAGTTCGGTGGTGGCGCCTACGGCGCATCGGGTGGCCTCCACGGTGTAGGCGCCTCGGTGGTCAACGCCCTGTCCACCAAACTGGTGGCTCAGGTCGACCGTGACGGCCACACCCACGAACTCTCGTTCAAGGAACGAGTGGCCGGCCACTTCTCCGGCTCGGCCTTCAAGGCCAGCCACGATCTGGCCAAGGTCAAGCGCCTCTCCAAGAACAAGACGGGCACCCGCATACGCTTCTGGCCCGACCGGGAGATCTTTGACGAGGACGCCCACGTCGATGCCAAGGAAATCCGCGAACGGATCGTGCAGTCGTGCTTCCTCGTGCCGGGCGTGAAGGTCGTCCTAGTCGACAAACGAGCAGGCGGCGCCGAGCCGTTCGAGTTCGTGTCCCGAGGCGGCCTGGCAGACCTCGTTGACCACCTATCGGTCGGCGACAACGCCTGCGAGATCATCACCCTGTCGGGCATCTCGGAGTTCACCGAACGGGTTCCGGTCAACGGGAAGATGAGCGATGTCGACCGGGAATGCACCGTCGAGGTCGCCCTTCGGTGGGTCAAGGGCTACGACCCCCGGGTCGAGTCGTTCGTGAACACCATTCCAACCAGCCACGGTGGTACGCACTCGGCGGGCTTCGATCGGGCACTCACCCGGGCCGTCAACGACGTTCTCCTCAAGGACACCCGAAAGCTGGCCAAGCTGGCCAAGGAGAACAAGCACCGGGCTACCAAGGATGACGTTCAGGAGGGTCTGGTTGCTGCGCTCAAGGTGGTGTTCCCCGAACCACAGTTCCGGGGCCAGACCAAGCAGGAGCTAGGAACCCCGGCCGTTGAGAAAATCGTCTACGAGGTGGTCAAGGGCGGCCTCACCGACTGGTTCAGCGGTGGCGGGCCCAAGACCCACATCAACGCGGTGCGCGACAAGTTGACCAACGCGGTGATCAACCGGGTGACGTCCAAGCAGATGCTGGAGACCCGCCGCAAGGCTGCCAGCATGGGTTCGACCGGGATGCCCGACAAGTTGGCCGACTGCCGGACTCACGGCCCGGACTCCGAACTCATCATCGTGGAGGGCGACTCGGCCGCCGGACCAGCGAAGGCAGGTCGAAACTCGGCGAACACAGCCATTCTTCCCCTGCGAGGCAAGGTGGTGAACGCCGGGAAGGCCACCCTCAAGCAGGTCCTCGACAACGCTGAGGCCCAGGCCCTCTTCACAGCCATCGGGGCGGGATCGGGTAACGACTTTGATATTGACGCGGCGCGCTACGGACGCATCGTCATCCTCTGCGACGCCGACGTGGACGGCAGCCACATCCGATGCCTGCTCCTCACCCTCATCCACAAGTACATGTGTCCTCTCCTCACCGAAGGTCGGGTCTTTGCCGCCCAGCCACCGCTGTACTCACTCCGGGTCGGCGACACCGTCCACCGGGCGTTCACCGATGAGGAGCGCGACGAGATCACGGCATCGCTGGCAAAGGGTGGACGCAACGTCGAGAACCTCCGGTGGAACCGCTTCAAAGGTCTGGGTGAGATGAACGTCGAGGAGCTTGCCGAGTGTGCGCTCGATCCGGAAACCCGGGTCCTCAAGCGGCTCACCATGGAGGACGGCAAGGCGGCGGCCGACGCGGCAAACCTTTTCGAGATTCTCATGGGTGCCGATGTCACTCAGCGCCGTGACTACCTCATTGCCAACAGCACCCTGCTGGACCCCGCCGCACTCGACGTCTAGGAACCCTCAACCCATGCCCTCCCCTCCCCGCTCCTTTTCGGTCTCGTCAGCCGGCCTCTTCAACCAGTGCCAGCGACGATGGCGGTTCCGCTACGTCGAGAAGCGGTCCGACCCGCCGGGAGAGGCCGCCCTGCTGGGGACCTTCGTCCACCGGGTGCTAGAGCTCCTCTGCGCCGAACCAGCCGGAGGTCGGACCACCGATCGTGCGCGAGAGTTGGCTGCCACGGCCTGGCCCGAAACTCGGGACGACGGCAACTTCATCGCTCTGGCCCTGGATGATGACGCGCAACGGCAGTTCCGGTGGAGGGGTTGGACGGCCATCGAAAATCTCTGGGAGTTCGAAGACCCGGCCCAAGTCGAAGTGGAGGCCACCGAGGCCAAGGTGTCGGCCACCGTCGGCGGCGTGCCCTTCTTCGGGATCATCGACCGCCTCGACAACACGGCCGACGGACTAGTGGTCACCGACTACAAGACAGGCAAGGCCCCCCGCCCGGGAGACGTCCCCGAGAAGCTCGACCAGGTCCTGCTCTACGCCGCCGCCGTGGAGGACCACCGGGGCGAACGTCCCAGCCGCGGACGCCTCTACTTCCTCGGCAACAGCGTCGTGGAGACTCCGGTGACCGAGGACGGCCTCGAGGCAGCGGTTGGTCGCTTCGTCGAGACGTGGGACGGCGTCGGGAAGGCCTGCTCATCCGATCAGTTCGAAGCGCGGGTCGGACCTCTCTGCGGCTGGTGCGCCCACGTGGCCGACTGCGAAGAAGGCACCACCGAGGTCCAGGTCCGGGTCGCTCGGGGCCGTATGCGCGCCGACGCCCCGGCCCGCACATTGCTGGGTCTCTAAATGGCGGGGCCCTGAGAAACCGTTACCTAAAAGTAGGCCTCTAGGCGGTCAGCCGTTCCGCCGACGGCGGCGTACCGCCACCAGCACCAGAACCAGAGCGGCCACAGCGGCCAGTACCCAGATCCGGTTTAACAGGTCGGTCCGCTCGTCGGTCATCTCAACCGGAGGAGTCTCGAACGGCAGCAGTCCCTCCTCGGTACCTTGATCGATCGTCTCCCCGGCCATCCAGTCCTCGACCGCACCGGAGTTCGACTCCACGAGGAGATCCACGACAGGAGCCTCGTCTGTTCCGTCGCCCAATGCCTCCGGCTCGGCTCCGCCCGGCAGCATGTCCAACAGGCCGTCCACCGGGCTGTCGACCGGCGGCGTCGGACGCGACCGTCGGGCCTGCGGGTCGTAGCCCGCCATCAGGCGGAACGCTCCATAAACGGGGGCGCCTCCGAGGCGTCAACCGCTCCGGGGTCGTCCGCCCCCATTTCCGCTAGGTCGGACAGCGGTGCCACTCGAGCCAGCAGTTCGTCGAACTCGGCGGCCGCCTCGGTGGCGCCAGGGCGACGCAATGCATGGATGGGCATCGACTGTGCAGCGGCTTCGGACACCGCGGCACGCAGGTGCACCGGCGGCAGACACCTTTCCGGGTAGGCCTCCTGAAGCTGTTCGTTCCAGTAACGCCCGTCACGGGTCCGTCCCAACCGGTTCACGGCGATACCGGCGATCGCGGGTCGTCCATCAGATCGACGCATCCGGACGCGATCAATGGTCTGGAGCATGCGCCCCACGCCGTCGACGGCCCACGCTCCGGGCTCGGTCACCACCAGCACCGCGTCGGCGGCGAACAGAGCATTGACTGTCAACAGGCCCAGGGAAGGCGGGCAGTCGATCAACACCAGTCGATCGTCGGACACCGCCGTCGAACCTGCGTCGGGGGCGGCCCGCAGAGCCGGTCGAAGGGCCATGGCCAGCCGGTCCTGGGCACCCAGCGGGTCCGTGGCCAACAGGGGCTCACGAATCGAGAGCTCGGGCGAGGATGCGGCGAGGCTAGGAACCGGCCCCACCTCGGCAGGCCAGCCTCCTGGCTCGATCACGCCAGCGAGGCCGCCAGGGCGCTCGTCGGCCAACACCGCGTCGACCCCCGGACCGGGCTCAAAGACGCCCAGACCGGTGGTGGCGTTGCCCTGCGGGTCGAGATCGACGACCAACGTGTCGATCCCCCGAGCCGAGGCTGCCGATGCCAGCCCGAGGACGACCGTGGTCTTGCCCACGCCACCCTTCTGGTTCACCACGGCCACTGTGAACATGCACGCAACCTAATCCACCCAACCGTCTGGACCGGGGTGTCTCAAGTTTCACCGGGCTGCCCGCTGCCCTCCCACCACTTCGGCGGTCGGCGATACCTTCGGGTCATGCCCGAACTCCCAGAGGTCGAGACGGTTCGAGCCCAACTCGAACCGTTGGTCCGTGGCGCCGTGGTGACCGATGCCCGGGCCCACCGCTCCCCCAAGTTCGCCTCAGCCCCCGAGGCCATCGGCTCGACCATCACCGGGATCGACCGTCGCGGCAAGTACCTCCTGTTCGGGCTAGCCGACGCCGCAGCCGAACAATCCGACCCGGGCCTGAGACAGGTTCACGCCGACCGCGAGCTCATCGTGCATCTGGGCATGACCGGCGCACTCCACATCGACGACGCCCCGCCCCATGACCCCTACGAACGCGCCTCTTGGCACCTAGCCGACGGCCGGACCCTGTGGTTCCGAGACATCCGACGCTTCGGTCGCATCGCCGTCGTCCGAGCCGGCGACCACCAGTCGTTGCCCACCTTGCACCACCTCGGACCAGAGCCGTTCGACCCGTTGCTGGACGGCATCCGCTTCCACCGGTCGTTGTCCGCCAGCCGCCAACGGATCAAGACCCAACTGTTGTCTCAACGCCCTATCGCCGGTGTGGGCAACATCTACGCTGACGAGGCCCTGTGGCGGGCCGCGATCCACCCCGCGGTCCGCCGGGTAGGCCCCGGCCGGGCCGACCTCCTCCTGGGCCATATCCGTGACGTGCTGGCCGAAGCCCTGGACCATGGCGGCACCACCTTGCGCGACTACCGCACCCCCGACCGTTCCACGGGCCGCAACCAGTTCCGCCTCGACTGCTACGGGCGCTCGGGCCAACCCTGTCGGCGCTGCGCCACACCGTTGACCTCGCGGGAGCTGGACCAACGCACCGCCACGTGGTGCCCCACCTGCCAAGCCCACTGAAATGAGGGTCCCTCAAGGACAGACCGACTCTCCGGGGGTGGGTGCCCCGACCCAAACGACAACGAGCCCTACGATCAGCGCCGTGCCCCGCATTCGTCGTCGCCGGTCCACCCTCGCGACGATCCTGTTCGGCGCCATCGTGGTGATCGAGGCTGCGGGCACTCTGGTCGCTGTGGCCGGCCCCTACGACTCCGAGATCGCCGCGCTCCGCGACGGCATCGATGATCAGGAATCCACCATTGCCGGTCGTCAAAGCCACATCGCCGAGCTGGAAAGCCGCCTGTCCACCCTCGACGAAGAAGTCGCCGATACCGACGGACTCATCGGCGACGACGATCGAGAGCTCCGCCTCCTCTCCATTCGCATCGAGCTGACCGCCGATCGGTTCGTCCAGGTCCTGGCCTCCCGAGAGGCTCCGTCCTCGCTGCACCGAACCATGGCCGTGGACGCCTACGTCATTAACGACGAGCGCCTGAATGACGTCCTCACTCAGTCGGCCCAGCTCACGTCCACCGCGCTAGAGGGTGTCCGCCACCGGATGCTCTACGACTCGGTGATCCGTGAGGCACAGCGACGCATTGACCTCGTCGATGCCGCTATGCGGTTGACGGCCAGGGAGGTAGCCACGCTCCGTTCCCTGGTCGCCGAGGCCGAAGACCGCCAGGACGGTGCCCGGGAGGCCCGGGACCAGCTAATTGGCTCGCAGCCGGCCATCCACGCCGAGATCGCGGTGACCCGCACAGTCATCGCCGAGGCAGAAGCCACCATCACGGAACTGGAGGCCGAGATACTGGCCTTCGAGCGCATGGCCGTGACCCGTCGATGGACCGGTACCCAGGGGACCGACGTTGGCCGTCCGGCGCTGGCCGTCAAAATCGACAACGTCACCCGGGCCCATCCTCAGGCCGGCCTCAACCAGGCCGACGTGGTCTATGAGGAGATCGTGGAGGGCGGCGTCACCCGACTGGTGGCCGTGTTCCAGTCCACCTCGGCGAACGTCGTCGGTCCGGTTCGTTCGGCACGGACATCGGACCCGCCGCTGCTGGAAGGCTTCGACCGGCCGCTGTTCGCCTACTCGGGCGCCAACCGCGGCACTCGCGACCAGTTGCGGGCCTCGACGCTGGTTGACGCCGGCTACGACGCCCACGACCAGGACTACTGGCGTGACCGGAAGCGTCGGGCGCCCCACAACCTGTACACCGATACCGACCGTCTGTGGGTCCACCACACCGACCGGACCGATGTCCCACCGGCGCCCTTCGTGTACCGCTATCCCGGCCAGGAGCTCCACCGATCGGCCGAGAAGGCCACCGGCGTGTCGGTCGACTTCGGCCTCACCGAGGTCGACTACGCATGGAACGGATCCGGCTGGGCGCGTACCCACGGTGACCGGGCCCACAACGACGCAGACGGTGTCCGGGTGGCGCCGGCCAACGTGGTTGTCCAGTTCATCCGCTACGGACGGTCCCTGGCCGACCTCCGGTCACCGGAAGCCATCTCCATCGGTACCGGCGATGCCTGGGTCTTCACCGACGGACACGTGATTAGAGGTCAGTGGCACCGGCCCGATGCGTCGATGCCGGCCACCTTCACCGCCGACGGCGAGGTGATCCGCCTCACGCCCGGCAAGACCTGGGTGGCATTAGCCAAGAAGGACACTGCAAACTGGCGGGACTGAGCCCTCGCCCGCCCTAGTTCAGGCGGACGCGATCGATGACTCGACGGCGAAAACATCAGCGGGGACCGTGCCCTCGGCGGTCACCGTCAACAACTCGATCCCATCGTCGGTAACCAGCAACGTGTGCTCGAACTGCGCGGTGCGTCGTCCGTCGAGGGTCACGGCCGTCCAGTCGTCATCCCACATACCGCATGCCGGATCACCCAAGGTGAGCATCGGCTCGATGGTGAAGGTCATGCCTGGCACGAGGACCGTCGTGGCCCGACCGTCGTGATAGTGCGGAATCTGCAGTCCACTGTGGAACTCGGTCCCGATTCCGTGTCCGATGAACTCACGGACCACTCCAAGGCCGTGGCGACGGGCATGGCGTTCGATAGCCCGGCCAATGGCGTGCACCGGCTGGCCAGGTCCCGCTGCGGCAATCCCCTCATCCATGGCCACCCGGGTCTCAGCGATCAAGCGACGGTCAGCATCTGACACCTCGCCCACGGCGAACGTGATGGAGGTGTCGCCGTGCACCCCGTCCAAGAAGATCGTGACGTCCACGTTGACGATGTCGCCATCGGCCAGAGGTCGGCTGTCGGGGATGCCATGGCAGATCACCTCGTTGACCGAAGTGCACACCGACTTGGGGTAGCCCCGGTAGTTCAGCGGACTGGGATAGCCGCCGCGGTCGATGGTGGCCTGATGGACGACCTCGTCAATCCGGTCGGTGGTGATCCCCGGAACCACATGGGGGCCGACCTCTAAGAGAATCTCGGCCGCCGCACTGCCGGCCCGCCGCATGCGTTCGACCTCGTCAGGGGTCCGAACGTTGGACGATGACGACGGTCCCGGATCTCCGGTCTCGGCGTACGGCGGACAACCGATGGCAGCCGGGACGGACCGCCGGGGGCTCAACAGGCCGGGACGGACGGGCGGCTCGGACCGCGGCGCGAGGGGTGCCTGACGGCGCTTGCGTTTAACCACGGACCGAATGCTATCGGTGGCGCTTCCAGCGGTTGCCGTGCCCGTTTCGGAACGGTCAGCGAAGGAAGCGGCTCACGCTGTCGACCACGCAGGCCGGACGGTCCGACCCCTCGATCTCGACGGTGATCCGGATAACGGCCTGTGCCCCACCAGACACCTCGTCGACCTGTACCAGCTCGGCTCCTCCTCGAACCCATGAGCCGACCAGCACCGGCGCCGGGAAGCGCACCCGATCGACGCCGTAGTTGATCCCCATGGAGATCCCCTCGACCCGCACGATCTCGGGCAGGAACTGATTGGTCATGGCCAGCGTTAGATACCCGTGGGCAATGGTGGCCCCGAACGGCCCGGCGGCCGCCCGTTCGGGGTCGACGTGGATCCACTGGTTGTCGCCCGTCGACTCGGCAAACTGGTCGATGCGAGACTGGTCGATCTCCACCCAGTCGCTGTGACCCAGATGGGTTCCCACGGCCGGAGCAAGGTCATCGGGGCTGGCGAAGACAGTGGTCATGGGGGTCGACACTACGCTCGGCCTCTTCGGTAGGCCGATTCGGGCCCGCCGACGGCATGGCGCTGAGAGGACGAAGAACAGGAGGTCCGATGTCGGCATCTGGAGGGACCCGTGCAGTGCTCGCCGCCTTGGTGGCCAACGCCGGGATCGCGGTGGCCAAGTTCGTTGGCTTCGCCCTGACCCGGTCATCGGCCATGTTGGCCGAGGCCATCCATTCGGTGGCCGACATGTCCAACCAGGCCCTGTTGCTGCTCGGCGGTCGCCGGTCGCGTCGGGCCCCCACCGAGACCCATCAGTTCGGCCACGGCCGCGAGCGCTACTTCTGGTCCTTCGTGGTCGCCCTGGTCCTGTTCACCGTCGGTGCGGCCTTCGCCATCCACGAAGGGATCGACAAGGTCCGTCACCCCCACGAAATGAGCGCCCCCGCATTGGCAGTGGCCATCCTGATGGCCGGCATCGTGCTTGAGACCTGGTCGCTGCGAACCGCGGTGGTCGAAGCTTCCCCGCTGAAGGGTGGCAGAACCTGGTGGACCTTCGTGGTCCGGTCTCGGAACCCCGAGCTGCCCGTCGTGCTCCTCGAAGACGTCGGCGCCCTCCTCGGACTGGTCATCGCCCTGGCGGCCGTCGGCCTCTCGAGCATCACCGGTGAACCCCGCTGGGACGGGGTGGGCACCATCGCCATCGGCCTGCTGCTGGGCGTCATCGCTGTGGTGCTGGCCCGCGAGATGCAGAGCCTGCTCATCGGCGAATCGGCCGACGATGACGACCGGTCCGCCATCACGGCCGCTATCGGGGCCGCGCCAGGTGTGGTGAGCCTGATCCACCTCCGCACCCAACATCTGGGGCCCGACGAGATCCTGGTCGGTGCCCAAGTGAGCTTCGATCCGACGTTGGACAGCGCCGGCGTGGCGGCGGCCGTCGACGCTGTGGAACGGCTGGTGCGCGACGCCGTCCCGACCGCCCATCCCATCTACGTGGAGGCTGCGCTCCCTGACCAGCCCACCGGACCCGGGAACCCATCGTGACCTCGACAGGAACGGTCCGCCTCGAGGTCAACCAGGACTCCGGCGGGAAGGTGGCCTCGCTGGTGCTGGACAACCCGACCAGACGCAACGCCATGGGTCGGGCCATGTACGCCACCATCCCCGACCTGGTAGCCGAGGTGGATCAAAGCCCGGACATCCGGGTACTGCTCCTACGCGGCGAGGGCCGCGAGGCATTCTGCGCCGGCTCGAACATCGCCGAATTTCGGGATCACCGGCTGGGTGACGCCCACCTCGAGTACGACGAGTTGGAACACCAGGCCATCGACGCGCTTGCGGCCTGTCGGGTCCCCGTCGTGGCATGCATTCGGGGGGCGTGCATGGGTGGCGGCGTCGGTCTGGCCCTGGCGGCCGACCTGCGTTACGCAGCCGACGACGCCCTGTTCTCCGTGCCACCCGGCTTCCTAGGCATCGGATACTCGCTGGACTCAGTCGAACGCCTCCTGGCGACGGTGGGCCGATCTTCAGCGACCGAGCTCCTGCTTACTGCCCGCCGCCTAGATGCCGACGAGGCCCGACGCATCGGCCTGATCCACGAGGTGGTTACCGTCGACCGGCTCGACGAGGTCGTAGCCGAACGCTGTGCCACCATTGCCGCACTCGCCCCGATGACCCTCCGGGCCGCCCGGGCCGCGTTGGCCGGTCGACCCGATGCCGTCGCCCTGACTGACGCCTGCTTCCACAGCGCCGATCTCGTCGAGGGGATCAGCGCGTTCGAACAGTCCCGCCGACCTCAGTTTGGGAACCGATGAGGGAACAACCGGCGTCACCATCTCACGACGGTCGACTGGCCCGTCGGATCCTGACCATCGGCGCCGTCGTCGCGGCGTGGCTGGCTTTTGACGCCCACCTCGGCTCGCGCCGGGTCAGCCGGGCTCGAGCCGCCAACCTCCGCGGTCGAGTCCGATCGGTCCATCGTGCCAACCCGATCCGGGCCGGCGAGACGGTGTTTCTCGGTGACAGCATCACCTTCGATGGGAACTGGGAGGTCGCCTTCTCCGACCTCGGAGCCCGCAACCGAGGCATCGGATGGGACACCACTGACGACCTGCTGGAACGACTTGACGAGTCCCTCGACGGCCCACCAGCCACCGTGGTTTTCATGATCGGAACCAACGACCTGAACATCGGTGTACCCCACGCCCAGACGGTCCGAAACGTGACCCACGTATTGGACCGGACGGCCACCGCGGCTCCCAACGCCCGGATAATCGTCCAGTCGGTGCTCCCCCGGACCGACCGCTACCAACCGCTGGTCGCCCCGCTGAACGCCGCACTTTCCCGGGTAGCCGTCGAACGCGACGTCGAGTTCGTCGACCACACGGAACGGTTCGCCGGGCCGGACGGCCGACTGGACCCCGCGCTACACGACGACGGCATCCATCCAAACGGAAACGGGCACCTCCTCCTCGTCGAGGCCCTTCGCGCCCTGCTGGACCCTCCCTGACGCAGGGACCCCTCCCTTCCTGCCCGACAATGGGACGATCGGACTGGGGGGAGACGGACGAAGCTCAGGCCACCGACGCTCCGAGCAAACCACCAATGAGGTAGGTGGCCAGGCAGGCCCCGGAGGCCACCACCAGTTGGCGAACCACCGTTCGCACGACAGACCGCTCAGTCAGCCGGGCCAACAGCCCGCCCACCGCCGCGGAGGCACTCACACCCAGACCGGCCGACGCCCAGACCGCCCCGGTGCCAGATCCGACGAGCCACGGCACCAATGGGACGAACGCTCCGATGGAGAACGCCCAGAAACTGGCCGCAGCGGCCGTCAGAGGATTTCCCAACTGGTTCGGATCCACGCCCAGTTCCTCGCGAGCGTGGACGTCGAGGGCTACCTCCGGATCGGACATGAGTTCAGTGGCCACCAGCCGGGCCTGCTCGGGATTCAGCCCCCTTTCGATGTAGATGGCGGCCAGCTCGGCCGTCTCGGCCTCCGGATTCTCGGCAATGGAGATCCGTTCGATCTCCAACTCACGTTCCACCAACTCGGCCTGTGCCCTAAGCGATACGTACTCGCCAGCTGCCATCGAGACTGCTCCGGCCAACAGGCCCGACACGCCGGCCACCCGCACGAACGCCGCATCGGTGCTGGCCCCGGCGATGCCCAGGATCAGGGCCACATTGGACACCAGGCCATCGCTCACGCCGAACACCGCTGCCCTCGCCGCCCCGCCCTGTACATCACGATGCCGGTGGACTCGGCCACGCGACGTCAGGAATCCATGTTCTCCGCTCACCAGACCGACCGTAGTTCCCGCCGACGGAACGTCTCGTAGTATCCGGGGCCATGCCCCCGTCGACCGATCGATCCACCGCGCTCGTCATCGGTGGTACCGGACCGACGGGGCCGGCCATCGTGCAGGGCCTCGAGGCCCGTGACCACCGCGTGACCATCTTCCATACCGGACACCACGAACTCGACTTGGTGTCCCACGTCGAACACATCCACGGCGACCCGTTCTCCGCCGACGGCGTGGTGGCCGCCTTGGGCGACCGGACATTCGACGTGGTGGTGGCCTGCTACGGACGCCTCCGGGTCATCGCCGAGGTCCTGGCCGGTCGATGCGGCCGGTTCGTCTCGGTGGGAGGCACCCCGGCCTACCGGGGCTACTTCGACCCCACCCGTTTTGATCCGATTGGCCTGCCCGTACCGACCGGCGAGGACGCACCACGCTCCGGCGAGGACGACGACGGCAAGAGTTACCGGGTGGCACGTACCGAAGACCGACTGTTCGAGCACCAGCCGGACGCCATCCACCTCCGCTACCCGTTCGTGTACGGCCCACGCCAGATCGCTCCGCTGGACTGGTGCATCGTGCGACGGGTCTTGGACGGACGGTCAGCCATCATCGTCCCGGACGCCGGACTGATGGCCGAGACCCGCGCCTACAGCGAGAACGCCGCACACGTGGTGCTGTGCGCGGTGGATACGCCAGCGGCCGGCGGACGGTGCTTCAACGTGGGTGACGAGGAGTCACTCACCACCGCCCAACGAATCGCCCTCATCTCTGCCGAACTGGGTCATGACATGGAGGTCGTCGGGATGCCCACCCACCTCGCCCTGCCTGCCCGACCGCTGATGATGCAGGTCGAGCCAGGACACCGGATCCTGGATCTCTCGGCCACCCGAGATGTGTTGGGCTACCGGGACCTCGTTTCGGCCCGTGAAGCCGTCGGGATCTCCGCTCGTTGGCTGGCCGACAATCCGTTGGAGTCCGGCGGCACCCAGGAGGCCGTCCTGGAGGATCCGTTCGACTACGCCCGCGAGGACCGGCTTCTGGACTGGTGGCGCTCGGTAACCGCCGATCCACCCGACCTGGACTATCCCAACGAGCCGGGCTATGGCCTCTACTACAGCGGCCCCGGCACCAGTCGCCGTCGAGCCGACACCCGTATCTGATCAGCCTGCGGGCGGTCAGTCCATGGCAGCGGGTGTGACGGCGCGCGTCGTCATCCACGCCCCAACCATGAGGGTGGCCAGCCCGGCTACCTCCCAGATGCCCAGGATCTCATCGAGCACCACGACCCCGAGGACGGCGGCCACTATGGGCACTAGGTAGGTCACCGATGCCATGCGGACGGGCCCCACCCGGCCAATCAGCGTCGCCGCGGCGACATAGGCCACCCCGGTCCCGCCGATCCCGACGGCCAGGTTCGATCCGGCGGCCGACCAGGCGAAATCTGAGTCGGCAAGCCCGACGATGCCCCACGGCAGGGTGGCCGCGGTGGCGACCATCAACACCCTGACCAGCACGGCCGGCGATCCGTATCGGCGCTGCAGGGGCCCGGCGATGTTGGCGGCGATTCCGTAACAGGAGATGGCCACCACCACGAGGAGCACGCCCAGTACTCCGGTGCCGGAACCACCACTCCCGTCCCCGATCGCCGTGGGGAGTCCGACCATGAGGATGCCCACCATGCCGGCCATCACCCCGGCCACCTGGAGTCGGTGGGTTCGGACCCCGAAGAACGCCGCCCCGGCCAACAACGTCATGATCGGCATGCCGCTGTTCATCATCCCTGCGATCGAGGAGTCGATCCATGTCTGAGCCAGCGGAAACATCGTGAGCGGGATGGCCATCCACAGGAACCCCAGAAGGCCGATCGTCGGGAGGTCGCTCCGATCCACCGGGCGCCACGCGCCGGGGACAACCGCCAGAAAGCAAAGACCCAGCGCAGGCCGCAACCAGGCCACCAGGCCGGGATGCTCGACACGCAGGGCTACATCCATGAAGAGGAACGACGAACCCCAGATTCCGGCCGCTGTCAAAAGGAGGAGCCAGTCAATGGCCCCCAGTTGGGCGCCCTCAGCCGCCGCCTCTCCGTCGGTCTGTTCCCGCCTGATCATCGCCGCACGCTACCGGCGGCCCGCATTGTGGACGGTTCCGATTCCGCTTCCGGCCCAGACGGTTCCTAGGATCCCGCGATGCCTGCCATGCCCGCCGCCGAGATCGAGATCCGCTCCCGCATCGACCAGTTACTAGAGATCGATCCCTGCGACCGCCTGGGGTTCCTGGGTGCCCAGTACGACCTAGGCCTGGCCTGGGTTCACTTCCCGGAGGGCAGTGGTGGCCTCGATGCCGATCGGAATCTGCAGGGACTCGTCCATGATTCCGTGGTGGCCGCTGCTGGACCGCAACCCCGGTACGACATCGGTTACGGCATGGCCGCGCCGACCATCGTGACCTGTGGAACTCCCGAGCAGCACCGGCGCTGGCTGCGACCGTTGTTCACCGGTGAGGAGATCTGGTGCCAGTTGTTCTCTGAGCCGGGCGCCGGATCCGACGTGGCCGGCCTGTCGACCCGAGCGGTGGCCGACGGCGACGAATGGGTGGTCAACGGTCAGAAGGTGTGGACCAGCAACGCCCATCTGGCTCGGTGGGGCCTTCTGGTTACTCGCACCGATCCCGACGCGCCCAAACATCGGGGACTCACCTACTTCGCCATCGACCTGAACCAGTCCGGTGTGGAGATCCGACCGCTCCGCCAGTTAACGGGGCAGGCCGAGTTCAACGAGATCTACCTGACCGACGCCCGGGTTGCTGAGGCCGACCGGTTGGGTGACGTGGGCGACGGGTGGCGGGTCACCCTGACCACGCTCATGAACGAGCGGGTGGCCATCGGCGGCGAGACCCGTTCGTCGGACAAGGGCACCATCGACTGGGTATTCGAGGCCTGGCGGGACTATGGGCACGACGATCCCGCACGCCGGGACGACCTGATGCGCCTCTGGGTGCGAAGCGAAACGCTGCGCCTCAACAACATGCGGGCCGAACAGTCCCGGGAAACCGGTACGCCGGGCCCCGAGGGATCGATCGGCAAGGTCTTGTCCGCCGAACTCAATAAGGACGCCTTCGCCTTCGCCCTGGGCCTCTCAGGAATGGCCGGCACCCTGTTTGATGCGGGCTACGAGCAGGACCAGACCCGCCCGGCGCTGGACTACGACTCGCTGGGCGAGTACTTCCTCCGGGTGCGAGCCAACTCCATCGAGGGTGGCACCACCGAGGTCATGAGAAACATCCTAGGGGAGCGGGTCCTCGGACTCCCCGGTGACGTCCGCGTCGACAAGGACGTTCCGTGGATCGAGGTGCCCCGTAGCTGAGAAGAGCGGGCACCTGACGCTCAGTCGACCGGGAAGAGCGCCCGTAAGAGAACGACGGCTACGCCCACACCGACCAGTTGCATCAGCACAAACATCGGCGCGCACGAAGGGTCGATCCCGGTGAACGTATCGCTCAGGGTGCGTCCCACAGTGACCGCCGGGTTTGCGAAACTGGTCGACGAGGTGAAGTAGTAGGCCCCGCCGATGTAGGCACCTACCACGTATGGCAGGTGAGCGGTCCGGCCCGCGCGGACGAGAGCGAACACCGCCAGTAGCAGGCCCACAGTGGCTACCACCTCGGACAGCCATAGGTGGCCACCCGAACGTGACGTGGTCGACCACGTGGCAGCTTCAAGGTCGAACATGAGGTTGGCCAGCACCGTGCCGGCCACCGCACCGATGACCTGCACCACGATCAGCGGGGCGACGTCCCGCCCCGCCCGGTGGCCCAGCAGCCAGGCGCCGATGGTTACCGCAGGATTGAAGTCCGCCGAGATCGTGCCGAAGGTGGCGATGATGGCCACCAGCACTGCTGCTGTGGCGACTGCGTTCTGGAACAACTGGAGGCCCACGTCGTCCGGGCTGAGGCGGGCGGCCATGATCCCCGAGCCGACCACCCCGATGAGCAGCAACGTGGTTCCCAGGCATTCGGCCAGCAGGACCCTCGAACGCGATGTCACCACGTCAGCCTCAGCCCGGTCTCAGGCTGACGTGTGAAACAGGCCGTAGACCAACGAGTCGACGAGGGCCTGCCAGGACGCCTCGATGATGTTCTCCGACACCCCGATGGTCGTCCAGGTGCGTTCACCGTTGGTGGTGTCGATGAGCACCCGGGTGACTGCAGCGGTGCCCTCACGGGTCTCCAGTACCCGGACCTTGAAATCGGTCAGGTGCAGGCGGTCCAACTGCGGATGGCGATCGGCTAGCGCTGATCGGAGTGCGGCATCTAGGGCGTTGACCGGACCGTTGCCCTCTCCGGTGGCCACCATGCGTTCGCCTTCGACATGGACCTTGACGGTGGCCTCGGTCTCGACCTCGACAGCCACCTCGTTCCATGCCCGGCTTCCACTCCCCGACCGATGTCCGACGTCGACCGAGAACGACTCCAACTCGAAGAAGCCGTGGGACCAACCGGCTGCAGCCCGCATGAGCAATTCGAGGGAGGCGTCGGCGGCCTCAAAGTGGTAGCCGGCGTACTCCAACTCCTTGAGGGTCTCGACGATCTCGCCCAGCGTGTCACCGTCGAGCTCGATGCCCAGCTGGGTCGCCTTCAGTTCAATGGTGGACCTCCCAGACATCTCCGAGACGAGAAACCGGGTGCCGTTGCCGACCAGTTCGGGATCCACATGCTCGTAGGCGTCGCGGCGCCGGGCAATGGCGCTGGTGTGGAGTCCCGCCTTGTGGGCGAACGCGGTGGCACCCACGTAGGGCTGCTGGGGGTCGGCGGCGAAGTTCACCAGTTCAGCCACGTGGTGGGCCACCGGGGTGAGTTCGGCGAGCCGGTCGGCGCTGACGGTCTCGACGCCCATCTTGAGTGTCAGGTTGGCAATGATCGGAACCAGGTCGCAGTTGCCGACCCGTTCGCCATAGCCGTTGATGGTGCCCTGGACGTGGGTGGCACCGCCCGCCACACCAGCCAGGGCGTTGGCCACGCCACACCCGGTGTCGTTGTGGAGGTGCACGCCAACCGCGCAGTCAACGGCGGCCACCACGTCGCGAACCATGGACTCGATCCGTCCGGGTAACGAACCGCCGTTGGTGTCACACAGCACGAGGCAGTCGGCACCGGCCTCAGCGGCCCCAAGCAGGACCCGCATCGAGAACTCCGGGTCGTCGGCGTAGCCGTCGAAGAAGTGCTCGGCATCGAAAAACACCGTCCGCCCGTGGGACTTCAGGTGGCGGACCGAGTCAGCGACCATGGCCACGCCCTCGTCCAGATCGGTTCGCAGGGCCTCAGTCACGTGGTACGCCGATGCCTTGCCGACAATGCACACGACCTCAGTGCCGGCTTCGAGCAGGTTGATCAACGTGGCGTCACCGTCGGTCTTACCCCCGACCCGACGCGTGGAACCGAAGGCCACCAGCGTCGAGCGCTGGAGGTCCAGTTCGGTGCGGGCGCGCTCGAAGAACTCGACGTCCGTGGGGTTCGCCCGGCCAGCCGCCCTCGATGTAGTGCACGCCGAGCCGGTCCAACTGCTCGGCGATGCGAAGCTTGTCGTCGACGGTCAGCGATATGCCCTCGAGTTGAGCGCCGTCTCGCAGCGTGGTGTCATATATCTCGACTGCTTTGGGCAGCGTGGGCATGTCAGGCGCCGACATGCTCGTTCCATTCCGAGTATTCGGGACGCTCCCCGCGGACTGCCTGGAAGAAGACTTCCTGAATGCGGCTGGTCATCGGACCCGGCGCTCCGATGACCCGATCGTCGACCGAACGGATAGGCACAACCTCGGCAGCCGTGCCCGACAGGAACGCCTCATCCGCGGTGTAGAGGTCGCTGCGCAGAATGTTCCCCGTGGTGTACGGGATCCCCAGATCCTCGGCAATACGACGCACCGCGCTCTGGGTGATGCCCTCGAGTGCCCCGGCACTTGACGGGGGCGTCACGATTCCCCCGTCGCGAACAACGAACAGGTTCTCACCGGTGCATTCGGACACGTATCCCTGCGGGGATAACAGGATGGCCTCGTCGTAGCCGGCCTTGACCGCCTGAATCTTGGCCATCTGGGAGTTGATGTAGTGGCCGACGCCCTTGGCTGCCGGCGGCATTGCGTTCGGGTCGTGGCGCTGCCACGACGAGATCATCATGTCTACGCCGTTGGCCAGGCCGTCGTCGCCCAGGTAGGTGCCCCACGGCCAGGTGGCGATCGAGACGTCGACCGTGCATGGCAGCGGGTTGAGGCCCATCTCGCCATAGCCGAGGTACACGAGCGGCCGGATGTAGCACGACTGATGGCCATTGACCCGGACAGTCTCCAGCGTTGCCTCGACCAGTTCGTCGACGGTGTACGGGATCTCCAGGAAGAGGATCTTGGCGGACCGGAAAAGTCGCTCGATGTGCTCGCGGAGGCGGAACACCGCTGGACCCCTGTCGGTCTCATACGCCCGGATGCCCTCGAACACACCGTTGCCGTAGTGCAGGGTGTGGGTGAGTACGTGGACCGTGGCATCGTCCCAGTCGACGAGCTCACCGTTCATCCAGATCTTGGACGACTTCTCGATCGGCATGTCGGTTCCTCTTCTCGGTTCGGTAAGTGGCGGTCAGGCCAGCTAATTCAAGCCAGCAGTCCGGCGATGGCGTCACCGATGGCCACGGTGCCCTCGACGTCGGTGGACGGATCGGCACACGCCGCCTCGACACGGGCCGCCGCGTCGGACTCGCCAAGAAAGTCCAGCATCATGGCCCCCGACAGGATGGCCGCCTTCGGGTTGGCGATGCCCTTTCCGGCAATGTCAGGGGCCGAACCGTGGACCGGTTCAAACATTGACGGGGATGTGCGATCGGGATTCAGATTGGCCGACGAAGCCAGCCCGATGCCGCCCGAGACGGCACCGCCAAGGTCCGTGAGAATGTCGCCGAACAGGTTGTCAGTGACGATCACGTCGTACTGCTGGGGCGACTGCACGAAGTAGATGCAGGCCGCGTCGACGTGGTTGTAGGCCGTCTCGACGTCGGGGTATTCCTCGGCCACCTCGTTGAAGGTTCGCTCCCACAGGTCGCCGGAGAACGTGAGGACGTTGGTCTTGTGGACCAGCGTGAGGTGTCGGCGCCGGGTCATGGCCAGGTCGAACGCGAAGCGGACCGCCCGCTCGACGCCGTGTCGGGTGTTGACCGAGCCCTGGGTGGCGATCTCGTATGGTGTGCCCTGACGAAGGAAGCCCCCCTCACCGGCGTAGGTCCCTTCGGTGTTCTCACGCACCACGCGGAAGTCGATCCCCTTGGCTGAGAGCACGAACGGACGGAGGTTGACGTACAGGTCGAGGGAGAACCGCATCTTGAGCAGAAGGCCCCGCTCGATGAGGCCCGGCGGCACCTCGGGAGTACCCACCGCTCCGAGGTACAGGGCGTCGAGCTGACGCCACTCGTCGAGGATCTCGTCAGGAAGCACGGTGCCGTCACGGCCGTAGCGGGCACCACCGAGGTCGTAGTCAACGGTGTCGAGGGCCACGCCGGCGGCCTCGATCACCTTCAGGCCCTCGGCGATGACCTCGGGGCCGATGCCGTCGCCACCGATGATGCCGATGCGGTGCGCCATGGTCTCCAACTCCTACGGAATTCTTGGGATGTATCGGGAAGCGGGCAGGGAACTAAAAAACCGCCCACCAAGGTGGACGGTCAGGGCGCACACCAGAGCGGTGTGCGCTAACGAATGATGATTACCCGGGGTCGATCGTTCACGGCCACAAGTGTACCGCTCCGGTGTCGCAGCAGGTCAAACGGGTATCGCCGGAGAAAGCCGTCCTAGAGATCGCCACTAGTGTTCGCGTCCCCGTGGCTACCCTCGTGGGATGGCCGATGCGCACCAGCTTTCCCAGGAGACCTACGACCGGCTCGCCGCCGAGTTCGAGGACCTCACCACACGCGGGCGGATTGACATCGCCCGCAAGATCGAAACGGCCCGCGAGCTCGGCGACCTCTCTGAGAACGGCGACTACCACGCCGCCAAGGAGGAGCAGGGAAAGATGGAGGGCCGGATTCTCCATCTCGAGAGCATCCTCGAGAAGGCCGAGATCGTCGAACTTTCGACTGGCAGCGTCGACGTGGTGGCCCCGGGCACCATCGTGGCCGTCGTCTACGAGGGTGACGACGAGCCCGAGCGAATGCTCGTCGGATCGATCGAGGAGCAGCGCGACGACGTGCTCGTTGTCTCACCGGGGTCTCCGCTGGGTGCTGCCCTGCTGGGCTCAGCGGTGGGCGACACCGTCTCGTTCGAGGCACCGGGCGGCATGTTGGCCGTCAAGGTCGTCGCCATCGAGCGATGACCAGCGTATTCGCTGGTGATCCGACGGTCGCCGCACCACCGTGGCGGCGTATCGAACTTCCCGAACTCGGCCCCATCGAGGTACGCGACTCGGGACCCCTCCGCGGCTCCGGCAATGGTTCTGCCGACGGGCCGACCATCCTGTTGCTCCACGGCTGGACGGCCAGCACCGACCTCAACTGGTGTCGCACCTACGAGCCTCTTGTCCGATGGCGGAACGGGCAGATCCGGATCGTCACGTGGGACCACCGGGCCCACGGAGCCCGGGGACTTCGCACCGGCACCACTACACGGATCGATGACATGGCTGACGACACGGCCGCCATCGCTGGTGCGTTGGGGATCGAGCGAGCGATAGTCGTCGGCTACTCGATGGGCGGAGCCGTTGCCCAGGCCACCTGGCGACGCCACCCCGACCTGGTGGCTGGTCTCGTCCTGGGCGCCACCGCGGCGAGATTCGGCGTCGGCGACCGACAGCGACAGGACTTCGCCCTGATGGACCGGGGCATCGGTCCGGCGCGACTGTTGGAGTCCGTGGGCTGTGGTGCTCTGGCGTGGCGGGTCGCCCGCTGGTTCAGCGAACGTCATGTCGGTCGCACTGCGACCGAAGACGCCTCATTTGATGACTGGGCATGGAGAGAGACCCGGGCCGGCGTGTTGTCCCGGGTGCTGACCGCCGGAAACGACCTCGGCGGGTTCGACGCCACCGAGTGGCTCTGCAAGGTTGACGTGCCCCACGCCGTTCTGGTCTGCAACGACGATGACATCGTGCCGACGGTTCGCCAGCGTGAGTTGGTCGACGCTCTCCCGGCACCCTTCGTCCACGAGATGGCCACCGGTCACACGGCCTGCGTGTTGCGACCCGACCTATTCGTCCCTGCTCTGACCGCCGCCCTCGACGAGGTCACGGCAGTCCGCTAAGTCAGGAGAACCGGCGTTGGCAGCCGTCTCCCGCCCACATCAGCAGCACCCGTCCCGAGTCGGTGGTGTTGCCCACCGCACCGAGAACTCCGTCGCCCAGGTTGGGTTCGGTGTTGAACCAGCCAGCCGGATCACGCTCAGATGGTTGTTCGAGGGACATGCCGGCTCCGTGGGCGGCCCGCAGATCCGCCACCGTGGAGCCGATGCCGATGCGCTCCAGGGTCCACCACGACGTCTGGGTGGAGTCGGGACCGTTGAGGTACCACTGGACCAACCTTCCCGGGTCGTCGACCGAGCCGCGGGCCAGGACAATCTCAAGGCCGCCCCAACCCAGTCGACGGACTTCGGCCGCGGCGCAAGTTTCGTCGGCACCCCAGCCACTGTCCCCGATCGCTTCACCCAGTGCGCCCGACACCAGGGTGAGCGCCGTCCCGGCGTCGTCTCCAAAGCCGACCAGCACTTCGTAATCGGTCGTGGCGTCCACTGTCAGTCCGACGCCGGACAACGTCACCGTGCCAAGACGGGGGGCCTCGGTCGTCGTCGGCGATTCGGAACTGCCGGTCTCGTCGTCAGCTTCGATTCCGGCTCCCTGATCGGCTTCTGGGCGACCGTCAGAGTCGGGGTCCGCGTCCGTCTCAGCCGGCAAGGTCGTCGCCGAGGCGGATGTGTCTCCATCGGAGGCATCCCCGAGGGTGGTCGGGGGAACCGTCGCCAACGGTTCGACGGTGGACGCAACGGTCGGAGGAACCGTTTCCGACGGCACGGTTGTGGGTGCGACAGTCGACTGTGGAGTAGCCGAAGCAGGGACCGTGGTGGTCGCCGTCGCGAGCGGCGGGGCAATGGGCTGCTCGTCTGGCTGCAGCACGAGAATCACTCCGAGCACCACAAGAGCCACCACAACGACAGCCGAGACCAGCGGGAGCGAGACCCCACGACGACGCCCGGCCGGTCCACCGTCTTCCTCAAAAACGGTGCGCGGGCCGACGGCCACCACCGACGGCGCCGAGGGGGGCCGGTCCGGCCTGGAATCGCCCCCAAGGTCAGCGCGGGTCACGATCGGCTTGGGCCCGGTCGGAGCATCACCGCTCCGCTTCCAAAAAACTCCACCAAGCACCGGTGCCAGGTCACTACTCACACCCCGTGGCCCATGGGCGGCCAACGCCGCTACGGCTCGCATCTCGTCGAGCACGGTCGGCTCGGGAACCCGGGCCCGTCGAGCCGCCTCGGTCAGGACCGGATCAATGGCACCGGCGCTGTCTGCCCGCACCAGCACCAGTTCGTCGGGCACGGCATCGACAATGCGAACGCACCGGGCGTGGGCATCGACCAACAGCGCTACTAGGCCCCGCCCGTCAGTGGGGTCGGGAGCCTGGACCGATGCCCGATCGTCTGCGAGAGCCAGTACGTCGATCCGGCCGTCGACAGAGACCGCGGCGTGCACTGCCGTGGCACCGAGGTGAAGTGAGAGGACGGTCGGCATCAGTGGAAACGAGTCGGGGAACCGGTCGACGACGAAGGGCTAGGGATCCGGTCCGACCCTACGACGCCCGACACGGCCACCGGGGCCACCGGGGCTGATCGGACCCGTTCCCCATCTGCTCATTCCTCATGAATCAGATCACTCATCGATGGCGCGGATGCATCTCGACCGTGGCATCCTCATTAGTGATGGACCTTCGCCAACTCGGCCACCTGCTGGCCGTCGTCGAGCACCGCAGCTTCTCGGCGGCCGCCCGCGCCCTCCACACCGTCCAGTCCAACGTCTCGACCCACGTGGCCAAACTCGAGAAGGAACTGGGCACCGTCCTCATCGACCGGCACTCCATGCAACCCACCGCCGAAGGCCTGGCAGTCGTCGAACGAGCCCGACGGATACGGACTGAACTACAGGCCATTCAGGACGACATCATTTCGATGCGCCACGAGGTTGCAGGCGAGGTTCGCATCGGTTGCATCGGCACCACCGGCCGCTGGATGGCCACTCCCCTGCTAGGCGAACTCTCCGACCGCCACCCGGCGTTGCGACCGGTACTGGTCGACGCCACGACCACCTCCCTTGCCCCTCGTGTACTCAATGGCGATCTGGACATGGCCGTGGTCAACACACCGGTCGTGGAGGCCGGTCTGGAGACCGAGCCGTTGTTCGACGAGGAACGAATCGTTGTGGCCCCCGGCGATCACCCCTTGGCCGGAGCGGGCACCATCGACGTGGCCACGCTGGCCGAGCACCGGGTCATGCTCACCCCACAGGGCACCACCTTCCGTGATGCCATCGACCGGGAACTCGAAGCCGTGGGCCTACGTCTCCAGGCGGCTGCCGAGGTCGACGGGCTCCGACTGCTGGCCTCGCTGGCCTACCAGGGCTATGCCCCAGCCCTCCTCCCGGCTAGCGCCGTGTCGGGCTACCCGGAGGGCGGCTGGTCGCTGGTACACGTCGAGGGACTGGCCCGTCGGTCCGTGGGGCTGGTCCGCAACCGACGCACCACGCCGTCCATGCCGGTGCTAGCTACCCGGGATGTCCTGCGTGACGTGATCCGCGAGATCGCCCCCCACCAGCCCGGAATCCATGTCACGCTGGAGCCATGAGCAACACCGCTGCGACGTCGACCGACGGCGGACCCTCAGAGTCATCGCATCCCGCGGGGCCCGGTGGCCTGGCGCTACGGAGTCGCACCGGCGGTTCGGTGGCGTTCGGGGTCCGGGATCTGGGCGGGCGTCGGGTGCTGGCCGTGGAGATCGCCGGCGAGAACCGGGGCGCCCTACGACCGGCTGACGGCGAGAACCTGGCCATCGCGGCTCGAACGGCACGCGAAAAGCGGATACCGCTGGTCTGCTTCGTGGCCTCCAGCGGCGCGGCCATCGGGGAAGGCGTTGGGGCGGTCCACGGTTGGGGTACCGCGGCCCGAGAGTTCGTGGCCAACTCCGGAATCGTGCCCACTATCTTCTGCGTGACCGGACCGACGGTGTCCGGTCCGGCCCTCCTGCTGGGCCTGGCCGACCTTGTAGTCATGGTCGACGACTCCTACGCGTTCGTCAGTGGCCCGTCCATGGTCCGACAATTCACCGGCGAGGACCTCTCCAACGAGGGCCTCGGCGGTTCCTCCATGCACGCCGGCACCTCGGGCGTAGCCCATTTCACGGTGACCGACCGAGCCGAGGCCGACGACCTGATCGCCGAGTTGCTGGGCTACCTGCCCGACCACGCCGACGTCACCCCCACTGGCTGGCCCTGTTCCGACCCGACCGATCGATCCACGCCGGAGGCCGGTGAACTCATCCCGGACACGCCCACCGGCAGCTACGACGTCCGCGACGTCCTGGCTGCCGTGGTCGACGACGGCCACATTCTCGAACCGCGGTCCGGTTGGGCCACCAATCTGGTAACGGCGTTCGCCACTATTGGCGGTCGTCCCATTGGGCTGGTGGCCAACCAACCCCAGTCGATGGCCGGCACCCTGGATATTCCGGCGTCCCAGAAAGGCGGCCGGTTCGTGGCCTTCTGCGACGCGTTCAACCTGCCGTTGGTGACCTTCGTCGACACATCGGGCTTCTACCCCGGCAAGGACCTGGAGTGGCGGGGCATGATCCGCTACGGCGCCCAAATGGCGTTCGCCTACGCCCGGGCCACCGTGCCCAGGGTGTGCGTGACGCTCCGCAAGTCCTACGGCGGCGCCTACATCGTCATGGACTCCCGTTACATGGGCAACGACCTGATGCTGGCCTGGCCATCGGCCGAGATCGCCGTCATGGGTGCCAAGGGCGCCGTGGAGATCCTCCACCGCAAGGCCACCGAGGACGAGCGGTCCGACCTTGTAGCGGCCTACGAGGACCGACTTCTCAACCCGTACATCGCTGCCGAACGAGGCTCAGTGGACCGCGTCATCGAACCAGCGGACACCCGTGCCGAACTGGCTGCCGCCCTCGAGGTCCTCTCGGGCAAGCGGGAGCGGCTTCCCCGACGCCGCCACGACAACACGCCCCTCTGACCCGAGATGTGGTGCTGAGGCCTCCTGAAACAGTGACAGGTACGCGTATTAGAGAGAACTTCTTGGCTTCTTCGGGCTGATCGCCCACGACCAGACCCCTCCCCTCCCGGTACCTTAGAAACAGTACGAGGATTCGGGCGGATAATTCAGAAGCGCCCAGAAAGGACCGGACCGTGGCTGAGACCATCACCATCACTGACAACCGCACCGGCGAATCGATTGAGGTCCCCCTCGTCGACGGCACCGTGGACGCCAAGGCCTGGAGAGGCCTGCTTCCGGGCATCTGGTTCGATGATCCTTCATTCAGCGCCACCTCGGGGGCGGACAGCGCCATCACCTTCCTGGATGGCGATGCGGGCCTCCTGCGCTACCGCGGTTACCCCATCGAGCAGCTGGCCGGGTCCACCTCATTCCTAGAGGTCGCCCACCTGCTGGTACGCGGCGAGCTCCCCAACGGTCCGCAGCTCAAGGCCTGGAAATCGGAGATCTCCGAAGCGGCACCGATCCACGAGAACTTCCACAAGCGAATCCTTGAAGGCTTCCGCGACGACGCCCACGCCATGGGCGTTCTGGTGTCGAGCATTGCCGCGATGTCGACCTTTTGGCCGGACTCGAAGAACATCGAAGATCCCGACCAGCGTCGTTACGAGATCGTCCGGCTGATTGCCAAGATGCCTACCGTGGCGGCCAGCGCCTACCGCCGCAGCGAGGGCCTGCCCTACGTCCTCCCCGATCCGGACCTTGACTACACGTCGAACTTCCTGGCCATGATGTTCAAAACCGGCGATGCGCCCTACGTGGTGGATCCGATCCTGCGTGATGCCATGGACATGTTGTTCGTGCTGCACGCCGACCACGAGCAAAACTGCTCGACCACGACAGCCCGGGTAGTGGGCAGCGCCCACGCCGACCCCTACGTGACGGTGTCCGCCGCCGCCTCAGCGCTCTACGGCCCCCGTCACGGTGGCGCCAACGAAGCCGTACTTCGCATGCTGACCCAGATCGGCAAGTACGAGAACGTGGATGCCTTCATGGACGGCGTCAAGGCCGGCGATCAAAAGCTCATGGGCTTCGGCCACCGGGTCTACAAGAACTACGACCCCAGGGCCAGGATCGTGAAGGACACCGCCCACCGGGTGTTCGACGTGACGGGCACCAACCCGCTCCTAGACATCGCCCTGAAACTCGAGGAGGTCGCCCTCGCTGATCCCTACTTCATCGATCGCAAGCTGTACCCGAACGTCGACTTCTACTCGGGGTTGATCTACCAGTCGATGGGCTTCCCGGTGGAGATGTTCACCGTGCTGTTCACCATCGGACGAACCCCGGGCTGGCTGGCCCACTGGGACGAGATGCTCACGCAGAACTCCCGGATCGCCCGACCCCGGCAGCGCTATACCGGTCCGGCCGACCGCGACGTCCCGACCATCGACGAGCGCTGAAGCCAGCTCCCCCGGCGATGGTTCCCCTCGTTCAGGCAGGACGTACTCCGAGCAAGATCTTTCCCACGCTGGCGTTGGTCTCCATATAGGCGTGCGCCGTGGCGATCTCGTCCAGGGCGAACCGTCGATCCACCACCACAGCCAGGCGACCGTCCTCGAAACCCGGAACGACCTGTTCCTCGAAAGCCCGGCTGACGGCCACCTTCTCGGCCAACGATCGGGCACGCAACGTGGTGCCGACCACCGTGGCCCGCTTCACCAGGAGCTTGGCTAGACCAAAGGTGGCCGATCCGCCGCCCATCACCCCCACCTGGACAATGGTGCCGGCGGTAGCCAAACAGTTCACGTTGCGATCCAGGTAATCGCCGCCCACCACGTCGAGCACCACGTCCACGCCGCGGCCACCGGTATACCCCGACACCGCGGCGACCCAGTCCTCGGACCGGTAGTCCACGGCAAGGCTGGCCCCGAGGTCCATACACCGATCGAGCTTTCCGGCCGACGCGGTGACAATCACTTCGGCACCCACCATCCGGCACAGCTGGATAGCCGCGGTACCGACCCCGGACGCCCCGGCGTGCACCAGTGCGGTTCCTCCCGCTGCGAGCTCTCCCCGGAGTACGAGCGCGTCCCATGCCGTGATGAAAACCTCGGCCAGTCCGCCGGCCACGTCGAGTGCCATCCCGGCGGGCACTCGAACCGCCTGGTCCTCGTGCACCACGGCCCGCTCCGCATACCCCCCACCACCAGTGATGGCCATGACGGCGTCACCCACCAACCAACGCGAGACGCCGTCGCCGAGAGCGGCAACACGGCCGGCGAACTCCAAGCCGGGGATCTCAGGGTCCATGGGCGGCCCCGGGTACAGGCCCATGCGCTGGAGGAGGTCGGCCCGGTTGCAGGCCGTGCCGACCACATCGACCAGCACCTCGCCCGGCGCGGGTTCCGGATCTGGCACGTCATGGACGGTCAGGACCTCCGGGCCACCGTGGCCGTCCAATACGACAGCTCGCATCAGCGACTCTTCTTCAGGTCGGCGTAGGCCGCATCCTTGTCGACCCGAGGCTCACCGGGCAGGCCGAGGATCCGTTCGCCCACAATGTTGCGTTGCACCTCATCGGTACCGCCGCGGATCGACATCGACGGTGCGGTCAGGAACTCGAGGTGGCCGTCGGCGTCCGACAGCATTCCGGCGGGCCCGCTCAGGTCCTTGCCCAGATAGGCCCGGGACTTGAATGCCGCCACGCTCCGTAACTTGGCCCCCGAGCCCGACGGCCCCGGCGCCTCGCCCTCAACCAGTGCGGCTGCCGCCCGAGCCACCGTGAGCTGGTTTACCCGATGAAGGATGAACGCCCGCATGGCACGCTGTCGGGCCACCGGGTCGGCCAGATGGCCAGCGGCCCGCCAGTCCTCCATCCAGGACGGCAGGCCGTGTTCCTCGTCGTCACCGCCGCCGAAGGCCCGGCCTCCGATGGTGGCCCGCTCGTGGGCCAGCGTCTCGACGGTCAGGCCCCAGCCGGCACCCAGGTCACCAATCCGGTCGGCGTCGGCCACCCGGACGTCGGACACGAACACCTCGGTGAAGTGCCGATCGCCGTTGATCTGTTCGAGCGGTCGGATTTCCACGCCGGGCGCCGTCATGTCAACAGCGAACATGGTGAGTCCACGATGCTTGGCCAGCGAGACGTCGGTGCGCGCCAGGCACATCCCCCACCTGGCATAGGTCCCCCGCGACGTCCAGACTTTGGAGCCGTTCAAGATCCACTCGTCGCCGTCGCGCTCAGCGCGCATGCCGGCATTTGCCAGGTCCGACCCGGCATCGGGTTCGGAAAACATCTGACACCAGATCTCCGACCCGTCAGCGATCGGTCGTAACCACCGCTCCTGTTGGTCAGACGAGCCTCGCTCCAACAGCACCGGCCCGACCAGGTTCAGGCCCACCCCGTAGGGGTAGAGGTCGGCTACGTCGTAGGCCCCCATGGCAGCGCCGATACGGGCTGCCTCGGTGGCATCAGCACCCCGGCCCCCGTGACGAATCGGCCAGGACGGAACCATCCAACCACCGTCGACTAACACATCAAGGAACCGTCGCCCGCCCTCGAGGTCGTCGCTGCCAGCACCCAGCACCGTGCCCGACACGTCGGGATCCCGGCGGTCCAAGAGTGCGTCGAGCGCGGCGTGGATGGCCTCAGAGGTCAGTGCTCCGGAGATCTCGGTCGATTCACTCATCGACGTATTCTGCCCGTCCGGCCCCATGGCGTGCAGCCCGGACGGCCATGATGGGTCCATGCACCAACTCCTCGATGCGGCTTCAGCCGTCACCAACGACGTCATCGCCCTGCGACGCGACCTTCACCGTCACCCCGAACTGGGGTTAGACAACCCGTCCACCCAAGTCCGGATCCTGACCGCGCTGGGTGGACTCGGTCTCAATGTCCAGACCGGAACCGACTGCACCTCGGTGGTGGCCGACCTGATCGGCAAACATGACGGTCCAACGGTCCTGCTGCGAGCCGATACCGATGCGCTCCCCATGACCGAGGACTCCGGCCTGGACTTCCAATCGGCGGTCGAGGGTCGGGCCCATGCCTGTGGCCATGATGCACACACGGCGATGCTGGTTGGCGCCGCCCGGGTCCTGTCGACCCGGCGGGACGAGATCCAGGGGCGGGTTCGCTTCATGTTCCAGCCCGGCGAGGAGGGCTTCGCTGGCGCCCGGATCATGATCGACGAGGGCGTGCTGGACGGCGTAGACCGGGCATTTGCCCTCCATGTCAGCCCCAATCAGCGGATCGGTATCGCCAGCAGCAAGGCCGGAGCAGCGCTGGCTGGCGACACCTCGATCACCGTCACCATCACCGGCCGAGGCGGCCATGCATCGGCTCCCCATCACGCCACCGACCCCATCCCGGCCACTGCTGCGATCATTACCGCTCTGCAGACCGCTGTGACCCGCGAGATCGACGTGTTCGATCCGGCAGTGCTGACCATTGCGCATCTGGTGGCCGGGACCACGACCAACGTGATTCCTGAGACCGCGTTCTTCGAAGGAACCATCCGATGCGTATCGGAACATACCCGCTCGCGCATCCGCGAAGCGGTGGCCCGGACTGTGCACGGGGTAGCCGAGGCCCACGGCTGTACGGCGTCCCTCGAGATGGTCGACGGCTACCCGGTCACCATGAACGACCCCTCCGAAGCCGCCCGGTTTGCTGAGGTCTGCACGACGACCCTCGGCAACGAGAGCCATCGGGTCATGCCGGCACCGTTCATGGGCGGCGAGGACTTCTCCTACGTGCTCCAGAAGGTTCCCGGTGTGATGGCATTCCTCGGCGTCTGCCCGGACGACGAACCCGACCCCCGCAAGGCTCCGCCGCTGCACTCCAACCGCATGCGCCTCAACGAGGACGGGCTGGTTCACGGCATTGCCCTCCACGTCGGCATGGCTCTCCACGGTGGCTCCGCTCTCGACAAGAACGCCTAACATGGCTTGGGACATCACCGACTTCGCCACCCTGCTGGCGCTGGAATCCCACGGTCCCGATGTGTTCGTCGGGATCAGCCCCGAATACCCATGGGGCCGCGTCTACGGCGGTCAGGTGGTGGCTCAGGGACTGCGGGCCGCCCAGGCCACGGTCGACTCCGACCATCACGTGCACTCGCTGCACGCCTACTTCATTAGGGGCGGCACGAGCGACGAGCCGATTCGTTACGAGGTGGACCGGATCCGCAACGGCCGATCGTTCGTGACCCGACGGGTGGTGGCCCGCCAGTCCGACGGAGCGATCCTGAACCTGGCGTGTTCATTCCAGGTCCACGAGGAGCAGGCCGACATTCAGGAGTCGAAACTTCCCGACGACGTCGGCGAACCCGGTTCGGGCACCGTAGAGGACTGGGAGCTCCTCGGTCGCCGTGTGGCCCACCAGTCCGTCGGCCGATCCGCCATCTGGCTAAAAGTGTTCGGCGACTTGGGCGACGACCCCCGGCTTCAGGCGTGTGCGTTGGCGTACACGTCCGACGACATCCCCACCAATGCGGTGGGGAGCACCCACCCCCGAATCGACCAGGTCCGTGACGACTCGGTGACCACCTACGGCGAAATCTTCATCGGGGCAAGCCTCGACCACTCCATCTGGTTTCACCGGCCACCGCCGCCCGACCAGTGGCTCCTCCACGACCTACGGTCCCATGGCCTGGCCAGCGCCCGGGGGTTGGCCGTGGGTGAGGTGTTCGCCCCGTCAGGTGTGCACGTGGCCACCGTGGCCCAGGAGGTCCTGATCCGCGAGCGAACCCGCTGAGCTGGATCTGCGCTATGAGTTACCGGTACGTCAACCGAGTGCCCCGGCCGTGGGCCTTGCTCTACCCGGCAGTGCTGCTGCCTTGGCTAATTTCCCTGGTGGTGGTCGGTGTGACTGCAGAGGTGCTCCTCTGGAGCGTCCCTTCGCTGCTCGTTCTACACGTGGCGATCCGGGCCTTCATGACGCTCACCATTTGCGTCGCCGACGGCGAGGTCGTGGCGGTATTCCACTGGGGCTGGCCCCGCAGACGAATCGCGCTCGCTGACGTCACCTCCCAGCGGGTCACCACTCACGGCGCCCGCTACGGCTGGGGCATCCGCCTCGTCCCCGGCGGCACGCTGTGGCGGGTCTGGGGCCGGGACTCCGTCGAACTCACCCTGGCCGACAAGCGGCGCACGTTCTCGATCGGCACGGCCGACCCCGAGGGGCTCCTGGCTGCCATCGCCACCGCCCCCCGGTCGAGCTCATCGACGAACAGGTCGACGAGATCGCGGATTGGAAGGAAGGGCAGGGTAGTTCTGTAGCAGTTCGACAGTGAAGGCGTCGTAGCACAGCGTCCCTCGAGATGGTCGACCGTCCTTCACGGCGAGGATTAGGAGGTTCTTGCCGGTGAACTAGTTGTAGAGCGGGGCCAACGCCACCTCTGCCTCTTCGGCCAGGCGGGTCGCCATCTCCAGTACCTACTGGCGTCGCCTTTCCTACGCTGGCCCTGCAGCCATGGCGAGAGTCTGGCCGGTCGGAAGGCGCTCGCGACACCGTGCCAGACTCCCGGCCATGGACTCCCCTGGCCGGACCCCGGTCCTCGTCCACCTGTGGGGCGAGCACTTTCCCTCCGACGCGATCCGGGCGCGGTTCCCAACCGTGGACTTCATCCCGATCCCCACCGACGGTGCGGTGCCCGACGGGGTGTCGGGCGGGGCCTGCATCACCCAGGCGGCCCGCACCGGCAACCTTAAAGAGGTACTGGAACGAGGAGTCACCTGGGTCCATGCGCTTGGCCAGGGTGTCGACCACTTCCCCTTCGACCAGTTGGGCGATCGCACGCTGACCTGTGCCCGAGGGGTCAACGCCGTCCCCATCGCCGAATGGGTGGTGGCCATGCTGTTGACGGCGGTCAAGCAGCTCCCCGACCGATGGGTCTCCGAGCCGCCCCGCCACTGGGTGCTGGCCGACCTAGGCACACTGGACGGCGCAACGGTGGCCTTCATCGGCTTTGGATCCATAAACCGGGCCGTCGCCCGGCGACTCACTCCCTTCGGATGCCAGATGATGGCCGTGACCCGATCCGGTGACCCCGGCCCCGTGCCAGGCGTGCCTGACGGAATGGTGTTCTCGACCGACGTGCGGGCCGCGGTGGCCGACGCCGACCACGTGGTGGTGGGCGCTCCGCTCACGCCGGCCACCGAGGGAATGGTCGATGCCGACCTGCTGGCCGCCATGAAACCGGGGGCTCACCTGGTCAACATCGCCCGGGGCCGCATCGTCGACCAGGATGCGCTTAGACGGTCGCTGGACGCCGGCCACCTCGGGCTGGCCTCGCTCGACGTCTGTGACCCCGAGCCACTACCCGCGGGCCACTGGCTCTACGACCACCCTCAGGTGCGGCTCAGCCCTCACGTGTCGTGGGCGGACCCTGGAGCCATTGAGCGGCTCCACGCCGCCTTCGCCGACAATCTCGAACGCTGGTTGGCCGGACAACCTCTCGTCGACGTGGTCGACGTCGAAGCCGGCTACTGAAAACACCAGATACTGAGGAAAGCAGGAGCCCCATATGCCAATGTCCGACGAGTTTCAGGCGCTATCCACCCGTGTCCGCAATTGGGGGCGCTGGGGTGACGACGACCAGATCGGCACCCTGAACCTGATAACAGCCGAGGTGGTGGCTGCGGCGGCGGACGGTGTCCGACACGGACGCACCATTCCCTTGGCTGTCCCCCTCGAACACGAGGGCATTCAGGCCGGGTTCGTCCCGGGTCGCGACAACCCAACCCGCACCATGCATGCCGTGAACGAGGCCCTGGATCCAGAGGCCGGCCCCGACGCGTTCCACACCAGCGACGACCACGTCACGATGGGCCTGCAGGCCGGAACCCACTGGGACGGTCTCGGCCACGTGTCCTACTCGGGCCTGATGTACAACGGCTTTGATGCGGCAACCATCACCGGGACTGGAGCCTCGCGTTGCGGGATCCACCACCTCCGGAGTGTCGTCTCCCGTGGCGTGTTGCTGGACGTGGCCCGGTCCAAGGGCGTCGACGTCCTGGATTGTCCGTACGCCATTACCGCCGACGACCTGGACGAAGCGGCAGCGCTAGGTGGCGTGGAGGTGCGGTCGGGCGACATCGTCCTAGTCCGGACAGGAAGGATGGCCATCTACCACGAGTCCGGTGGGATGGCCTACTGCCTCGGCCCCAGCCAGGACGGCTCCAATGCGGGGATGGGGCTGTCCAGCGTGGCGTGGATGCATGATCACGACGTCGCTGCGGTTGCCAATGACACCCTGGCCTTCGAGGTGTACCCGTCAGAGGCCGACTCGTTGGCCGTGCACCTGCTTCAACTGGTCGATATGGGGTTGACCCAGGGTCAGAACTGGGACCTTGAGACCCTCTCGGCCGATTGTGCCGCCGACGGTGTGTACGAGTTCCTCCTCAGCGCCACTCCGGAGCCCTTCGTGGACGCCGTGGGGAGCCCAGTCGCACCGGTCGCCGTCAAGTAGGTCTCACCTGGAATCGCTGTTCGACGAGTCCGACGACAAAGGTGATCGCCGAGACCGACATGGTCGTTGAGATCCTGAACCGCCGCGAGTTCTCCAGCCTGCCTGACCAGAGCCCAACCGTGGCCCACAAGGTCTTGGCCGGCGCGTTCAAGCGCCTCCATGAAGTGGCCAACGGACCCGTCTCCTAGGCCGGTCTCTACATCCCGGTGAAGTCCGGCGGCCGCTTTTCGGCAAACGCCCGGAGCGCCTCGGCATTGGCCGGGCCACCCATCAGTTCAGCAAACTGCTGGTCCTCGCGTATGCGGGCTTCGGCAATGGCCTCGGCCAGCGGTGCGGTCAATAGTTGCTTGGACGCGACCAGTGACGCCACCGGCTTGGCCGCCAGACGCCGGGCGTAGCTCATCGCCTCGTCCATGAGAGCCTCGGGGGCACACAGCCGCCACGCCAGCCCCATCCGTAGGCATTCCTGCGCGTCGATCCACTCCGAGCTCATGAGCACCCACGTGGCGTCCTGACGATTCAGGAGCCGGGGAAACAGGTAGCTGGACGCGGCTTCGGGCACCACCCCCAGAGCGGTGAACGGACACTGCAATCGGGCCTCGCTGGACATGAAGACGAGGTCGGCGTGGCCGATCACTGTGGCACCGATCCCGATGCCCAACCCGTTGACGGCCACCACGACTGGCTTAGGGAAGGTGGACAGTCGATCCATGAATCCGGCGAAGCCATGTCGACCCGGCACGAATCCCGAGTCCGGGTCCTTGCGGCGCTCCATATCACCGAGGTCGGTCCCGGCGCAAAAGGCTCGGCCGGTGCCGGTGAGGACCACCACCGCCACCTCGGCCGACGTCCGGGCATCATCGAGGGCGTCGGCCAGTGCGTCGTAGTGGACCTCGTCGAGAGCGTTGAGGGCTTCGGGTCGGTCAATCCGGAGGAGACGGACTCGGTCGGCATCGTCGATATGGAGCATGACCTGAGTGTGGCAGCCGTTGACCCACAAGGGGATGCTGGGCCGATGGACAATGTGCGTTGCCTGATGACGGATGATCCGGCGCCCGATGCTGAGGCGCTGGCGTCCCGACCCGGCGTCCTCGCGGTGGACCTGGTTGATCAGGGTCGGCTCCACCTACTGGGAGCTCGGTCCATGCCGGTGACCGAGCCGATCTGGACGGCGCTGATCTGGATCACCGGCGAGGCTCACTTCCTGGCCCCCGAGCATCTCCTGGGCGTGCTCGAGGTGGATCGCCATCACGTGTGGGGTGCCAGTCTCGGAGAGCGCGGCGACGCCGCGCTCTCGCCGGACGCCCTTCTGATGGTGTCCCTGGTGGCCCGACGGAGCGACCTGAGCGCTGACTCGTTCGTAGAGCATTACCGCTCCCATGCCGAGGTGGCCCGCACCCACCATGGGTTTGGCGCCTATCGCCAGAACGTGGTTCGCAAGCACGTCGCTCTTCAGGACGCAGCCGGCTGCGACGCGATCTCGGAGATCTCGGTGGCCACCGAGGAGGACTGGCGGAACAACTTCTACACCACGCCCTCGTCGGCTGAGATCGTGGGACGTGACGTGGCCCAGTTCCTCGACCGGGCGGGCACCTCGTCGACACTGGTTCGCCGCTTCCCCGGCACGGCCTGACCCAGCGTTCCGTCAGGCAGGGTTCGACCCGGTGGGGATGCCATGCTCTCAGACATGTCTTCCCCCCGTGTCGTCGTGGTCGGTTCAGTCAACCTCGACATCGTCGTACCGGTCCCCCACCACCCGATGACCGGCGAGACGGTGATGGGCGGCGACCACGCCCTCGTTCCGGGAGGCAAGGGAGCCAATCAGGCGGTGGCCGCCTCACGACAGGGAGCGGCGGTGACCTTTTTGGGTCGCGTGGGATCCGATGACACCGGCGCCACTCTGAAGGCATCGCTCGAGGCGTCAGGCGTGGACACCAGCCATCTGACGGTCGATGCCGGAGCCCCCAGCGGGATCGCCCTGATCGGGGTGGACGCCGACGGGGACAACGCCATCGTGGTGAGCCCGGGCGCTAATGCCCACGTGAGCTCATCGGACCTCGACGGTGCGTCGGCCGTGCTGGCCGACGCTGAGGTGGTTCTGCTCCAGCTGGAGATTCCGGCGGAAACCGTGACCGATGCTGCATTAGCCGCTGGCGGGACCGTGGTGCTGAACCCGGCGCCGGCCCCGTCGACCCCCGGGGCGCTCCCCGTCGCACTCGTGGATCGGGTGAACGTGCTGGTCCCCAACTTCATCGAGCTGGCCCAGCTGACGGGATCCGAACCGTCCGATGACGTCGACGACCTCACGGTGGCGGCCCGTGGCCTGGGCATCGAAACCGTTGTGGTAACCCGCGGGGCTGACGGCGCCCTGATCGTCACCATCGACGAGGCGATAGAAGTGCCCGCTCCAACCATCACCCCGGTGGACACCACCGGGGCCGGTGACTCGTTCTGCGGAACGCTCGCCGCGGCGCTGGCCCGCGGAGTGACCGTCGTCGAGGCCGTCCACGAAGCGGTTCATGCCGGATCCATCGCGGCGACGCGCCCGGGCGCCCAGCCGTCGATGCCCACGGCCGCCGAGGTGGCCCGCTCGATGGGCGCCTAATCCAACAAACCCACCTCCTGACGGGGCACACTCCGGCCATGCCGAAACAGTTCCCAGACAACGCAACCTCGACGAATCCGGCTTCTGAGGCGTTCTCACCGGGTAAACGGCCTCGCATCATCTTGGACTGTGACCCCGGAGTGGACGACGCCATGGCCATCATCGCCGCGGCCCGCTGGGCCGACCTGGTGGGCATCACCACGGTGGCCGGCAACGTCGAGTTGGAATACACCACAGCTAACGCCTGTCGGATGCGTGAACTGCTGGGCCTCGACGTTGAAGTCCATACAGGCGCTGGAGGACCGCTGGTCGGTGCCCAGGAGTTCGCCCACGAGGTCCACGGGGCGACGGGCCTCGGGAGCCTCGTGCTCCCCGAGCCGACCAGGGGTGCCGACTCCGATGACGCTGTCGGTTGGCTGGTCGAGACGACCCGTGCCGAAGAAGGTCTACATCTGGTGCCCATCGGCCCTCTGACCAACGTGGCTCTGGCCCTCCGGGCCGATCCAGGCATGGTTGAGCGGGTGGCTTCCATCACCTTGATGGGAGGGGCCGCCCTAAGCGTCGGCAATGTGACGGCGGCCGCCGAGTTCAACGTATACGCCGACCCTGAGGCGGCCGATGAAGTCTTCCGGTCCGGTGCTCCGCTGACCATGGTGGGCCTCAACCTCACCCATCAGGTCCGTATGGGCAGTGCCCACGGTCGGATGTGCGCGACCTTCGGAACACCGGTAGGTGACGCCATGGCCGAACTACTCGAGTTCTACACGACGTTCCACGTGGCCGAGGAGGAAACCGAGGATGGGCCGGTCCACGACCCGTGCGCCATCCTGGCCGTCACCCACCCCCACCTGTTCGAGATGGCATCCCGCCCGGTGAGCGTGGAAGTCAACGGCACCCACACCCGGGGCATGACTGTGGTCGACGAGCGCGGTCCCCGCGCCGAGATGCCGTTCAACTGCGATGTGGCCTACGACGCCGATACCGAGGCACTCATCGGCCTGATGATGCAGGCGGTTCGGGACGCCTGATCCGGGCGGTTTTTTCGGGCCTCAGTTCTTGGGCTTCAGTTCAGTGGCGTGTGCACCAGAACCCGGAATCGGCCCTCGGTGGGTAACGGGCAGAAGAGCGCCGTGGCCTCCATCAGGAACACGGCCAACGACGGGCCTGTGGGCGCGTCTGATGAACCGGACTCCCAGATGAGGCCCCGCTTGGGGTTGTCCTGGCGGAGCAACCAGCCTTCAGGAGCGATAACGCCGGCGTCTCGTAGACGGTCACCGGCGCCCCGACCGGTGCTGTGGTCGAGCCCGACGGACGGAACGTTCCGACCGGAACCGGCTACGAACGTCGCCACCGGAACCTGAGAGCCTCGGGCCGAGAACCATGCGAAGAGGCCCGGCACGTCGGCTCGGAGCGAGTCGTCCACGTCAGGTTCCACGTTGATCCACGAACCGGGCGAGCCAGCCACCTCATCTAGCACGTCGACCAGATCGGTCGGGTCGGTGGAATCGACAAGGAACGTTTCGGTGTCGAAGCTGGCCACGTCCCGACGCTAGTGGTGTCACCGGTACGGTGGCGCGGTGACCGACCGGCCGCCTCGTCCGTTGCGGATAGCCGCCCTAGTCAAACAGATTCCGAAATTCCAGGAGATGCGCCTGGGCGACGACGGCCGTCTGGTGCGCGACGGTCTCGAACTCCACATGAACGACTACTGCCGACGTGGGGTTCGGGCGGGTTGTGATCTGGCCGAGGCCACCGGCGGCACGTGCACGGCGATCACTCTCGGTCCCGACGCCGCCGAGACCGTGCTACGGGAAGCCATCCTGTGTGGCTGCATCGAGGGGATCCACGTGACCGGCTCGGCGTTCGCCGGGAGCGACACCCTGGCCACCTCCAGAGCCGTGGTCGCCGCCCTGGAGGCCACCGGACCGTGGGACCTCGTCCTGTGCGGTCGTAACTCGGTCGACGCCGACACCGGCCAGGTGCCCGCCCAGGTGGCGGAACTTCTGGGTTTTCCCCTGTTGGTGGGTGCCCGGGAACTGGACTTGACATCCGGCCCGGGGAAGTCCGTCCGGGGGCTGGCAGCCTTACTGGAACACGATGACGAGTGGCTACGTGCCGAGGTCGACCTGCCGGCCGTGGTCTCGTGCGCCGAGCGTTTGTGCGACCCGTGCAAGGTGAAGGAGCCTGAGGCGTGGGCCACCGTGGACGGTGCTCTCATCCGCCGCCTCGGACCCGCCGATCTGGGCCCCGGACCTTGGGGTGCGGCAGCCAGTCCGACGGTGGTCGGTGAGGTGCGGTTACTCGACGTTGAACGGGCTGGTGAGACGCTCATTGGCGCCGACAAGACCCATCTGGACCGGGTGCTCGAAGTGGTCCGGTCCGGTGGCGCCATCTGGGGGTCTAAAGACGCTGGCGGAGAGGTGGCACGACCGTCTGGTCCAGGCGACGGTGGCGAGATCGTGGTGGTCGGCGAACCCGGACGAGAGCGTTCGACCTCCGAACTTCTGGGAGCGGCCGCCAGCCTGGCCGACACCATCGGCGGCAGGACGGTGCTGACCATCGACGTGGTCCACGACTGGGAGGCCCTCAGCGGCCAGGGCGCAGATCGGGTGCTTCGCCATGCTGGGGTGACCGGCGCCGACGAGGTGGCCCGGATGCTGACCAGATCACTGGTGGAGGACCCGCCGTGGGCCGTACTGGCACCGTCGACGGCCTGGGGTCGCGAGGTGGCGGCGCGTCTGGCCATCTGCCTGAATGCCGGCCTAACCGGCGATGCCGTGGGGCTCGAGGTACGTGACAGACGTCTGATCGCGCTGAAGCCCGCCTTCGGTGGCCGTCTGGTAGCCGAGATCACCTGCACCTCGACCGTCCAGATGGCGACCGTCCGCTCCGGCATCTTGCCCACGCTGCGGCCTCGGCCCGGGGCCCCATTCGCCGCGGACCATCTCGGGTCACCGGCACGGGAGCCGGCACGAAAGTCAGGGCACGGAGGGCCAGCCGATCGACTGGTACGGATCTTGGAGCGTCGCCGCGACGATGACAGCGGCCTGTTGGCCAACGCCGACGTGGTGATCAGTGTGGGACAGGGCGTCGAGCCCTCGGAGTTGTCCCACGTGGAGAGACTGGCAGGGCGGCTGGGTGCCGAACTGTGCGCCACACGAAAGGTCACCGATGCCGGATGGATGCCTCGGGCCCGTCAGGTGGGCATCACCGGGCATGCCATTGCCCCCCGACTGTGTATCGCCATCGGGACATCCGGGAAGTTCAATCACACGGTCGGGCTCCGGGGGGCCACCACGGTGGTGGGCATTAACCCTGACCCGGAATGCGAGCTATGGAACTGGTGCGACGTGGGCCTGATCGCCGATTGGCGTGACGCCCTCGAACCACTAATCGACCGACTGGTCGCCGACTAGACGGTCAGCTCCTCGGCGTGAACCAGTGAGGCCGGGCACACCAATCAATCAGGTCGATCGACTCCGGCGGCTCGCAGGGCCTCGGCATCGACCCACTCCAGACTGAGGATGTGGGTGGCGGCCAACAGGACCTGGGGCGCCGCTCCGGCCTCGTGAGCCTCCTGCCAGCGTGGGGCGCATAGACACCATCGGTCACCGGGATGCAACCCCGGGAAGCCGGGCCGCGGTGTCGATAGGTCATTGCCAGCTTCCTTGGAGAAGGCCAGAAACTCCTCGGTCATCAGAGCGCACACGGTGTGCACGCCGAGGTCGTCAGCTCCGGTGTTGCAGCAACCATCCCGGTAGAAACCGGTCAGGGGGTCAACACCGCATTCCTGGAGCGGCGTTCCCAGCACGTTGACGGCCATCGGTCGAAGCCCCAGAGGACCGTCAGGCTCGAGCGTTCTTGAGGCGCTTGACGGTCCGGGCGCGAGCGGTGGCGTCGAGTTCGACCTTGCGGAGACGCACCACGCCCGGCATCACCTCGACGCACTCGTCGTCAGCGATGTACTCCAACGCCTGCTCGAGGGAGAGTCGCCGCGGCGGTGTTAGGCGGATCGTGTCGTCAGATGCCGAGGCCCGCACGTTGGTGAGCTTCTTTTCTCTGCAGATGTTGACGTCCATGTCCTCGGCCCGGGGGTTCTCGCCGACGATCATCCCGGCGTACACCTCCTCGGTGGGGCCGATGAACATCGAAGCCCGTTCCTGGATGCCGGTGATGGCGTACGCCGTGGCACTACCGATGCGGTCGGCCACCACGCTGCCTGTCTGGCGGATTCGCAGGTCACCCATCCACGGCTCCCAACCTTCGAACACGTGGTGCAGAAGGCCGGTACCCCGGGTTTCGGTCATGAATTCGGTCCGGAAACCGATCAGTGCACGGGCAGCCACCACGTAGTCGAGACGGACCCAACCGGTGCCGTGGTTGGTCATGTCCCCCATGCGGGCCCGGCGCTCGCCGAGTAGTTGGGTGACGGCACCCACGTACTCCTCGGGGACGTCCACTGAGAGGCGCTCGGTGGGCTCGTGCAAGGTGTCGTCGATCTCACGCAACAGCACAGCTGGCTTACCCACGGTGAGTTCAAAGCCTTCGCGGCGCATTGTCTCGACCAAGATGGCCAACTGGAGTTCGCCACGACCCTGGACCTCCCAGGTGTCAGGACGCTCGGTGGGCATCACCCGTAGCGACACGTTGCCGACCAGTTCAGCGTCGAGACGGTCCTTGACCTGGCGGGCGGTGAGTTTGGTGCCGTCCGATCCGGCCACCGGTGAGGTGTTCACTCCAATGGCCATCGACAGCGTGGGCTCATCGACGGTGATACCGGGAAGAGGACGGGGATCATCCAGGTCAGCCAGGGTCTCACCGATGGTGACATCGACGATGCCCGACACATAGACAATCTCACCCGGTCCGGCCTCCTCCACGTCGACCTGTCCGAGGGCGTCGGTGACGGTGACGGTGCCGATCTTGGCCGGCTGGATGGTGCCGTCGGTGCGGCACCATGCCACCGGGGCACCTCGCTTGAGGGTGCCGCTGTCGATTCGACAGATGGCGATGCGACCTAGATACGGCGAGGCGTCGAGGTTGGTGACGTGGACCCGTAGCGGGGCTGTCTCGTCGAACGAAGGCGGCGGCACGTGCTCGAGCACCACGTCGAAGAACGGGCTGAGATCTGCACCGGGGACAGACGGATCCAGGGTTGCGGTACCGGCCCGGGCATCGGTGTAGACAATCGGGAACTCGATCTGGTCTTCGGTGGCGTCGAGGTCCAGGAACAACTCGTAGGTCTCATCGACCACCTCGTCAAGGCGGGCGTCGGGCCGGTCGACCTTGTTGATGACGAGCACGATGGCCAGACCGGCTTCGAGTGCCTTACGAAGCACGAACCGGGTCTGGGGGCGTGGGCCCTCTGCGGAGTCGACGAGCAGGATCACGCCATCGACCATGTTCAGTGCCCGCTCGACCTCGCCGCCGAAGTCCGCGTGACCGGGAGTGTCGACGATGTTGATCTTTACGCCGTCACGGACAACGGCCGTGTTCTTGGCCAGGATCGTGATGCCCTTCTCACGCTCGAGATCCATGGAGTCCATGACACGCTCGGCGATCTCCTCGTTGTCCCGGAAGGCACCGGACTGGCGCAACAAGGCATCAACGAGGGTTGTTTTGCCGTGGTCGACGTGCGCGATGACGGCGACGTTGCGTAGGTCGGGACGGCTTCCCGTGCGCGCCGGGTCGGAGGTCTGAGATTTAGCCACGACGAAAAGGTTACGGCCCGGCGAGCCTCCGTAGACGGAGGTGTGACCGATGGGCGCAACCAGCAGAATCCGCTGATCTGTGCCGGTCAGCGGTGGCGGCCGGTCTCCAGGCGCCGACGGGGCGCCTCGCTTCCCCGGCGAGCAATGGCCTTCCCGAGATCTTCTACTGCGTCGTCCAAATCGGGCCACGTCCCAAAGGCCGGCCCGGTAGTACCCAGCATGGCGAGGCGCTCAGCGGCATCGGCGACCAGCAGCGGGTGGGGAGGGCGTCCGTCCACCTCGTCCACCGCCGCCCGGGTGGTGGCCGCCCACAGCACGAGGTCGGACGCCACAGGTATCTGGACGGCGTGCAGCGGGGTGCTTCCCCGGACACGGCGCCCGGTGAAGGTCACCACCATCCGGGGGCGTGTCCGGCGCCACGAATCGAGACGGGTGGCCAAGGTCTTGTGGGGCACGCCGAGCCGTTCGGCCAGCTCTCGGATGCCGCCGACTCCGAGGAGGACAAACCCAACATGTTCGGGCCGTGCCGTGGCCTCATCAACGAGTCGAGCCCAGAGTGATCGCTGCTGGTGACTCTTGAGGGGATCGGTCCGTCGGATGCCGGGCGCCCGTGAGAGGCCGGCGGCGATTCCCCGCATGATCGACCGCGGCACCAGCGAGTCGGGTGACCGATCGGCAGCTTCACGGATTACCTCGAACCGGGAAGCCAGGGCGCCGTATTCGAGTGGTTCCTGCCCGGGACCCCGGGGATCGTCGTCAACAGGCGCGGGCACGTCGTAAACGGTAGTCCCAACAAGGTCGAAAGACGGAACGCGACGAGGGTCGGGCTGGAGACTGTGGTGTTAACTCGGTGCTGCTGTCCGAGGGCGTCTCTGACACCCTCGGTGTAGGTACGCGCAGTCCGGGGCATTGTCGAAATATGGTTTCGTCATGAACGACAAACATGGGGCGACCGAATTCGGTCTGGTCAGTGAGGTTCCGTATTACGCCACAATCTTCACTACTCGTATGACAAGCAATCTTGACGGATATGAAGAGACGGCTGACCGCATGGCCGAACTAGTCAACGCCCGTGAGGGCTTTTTAGGCATGCAATCGGCTCGGGGAGACGACGGCCTCGGAATCACCGTGTGCTACTGGCGTACCGAAGAGGACATCGCCGCCTGGCGAAACGACCTGGAACATGAGATTGCCCAGGACGAAGGCCGTAATCGCTGGTACGCCCAGTACACGGTCGAGGTGGCGCGGGTAGATCGGACTATTGGATTCAAGCGCCCTAGCTAGAGCTTGTCGAACCCTCCGCTACAGCGGGCGGGAGGCGGCATCGAAGCCCGCAGGTGCGGATATGCGCAGACAGTCTGAGTGCTCGGACCCCGCCCCAAGGGACGGGCTCCGAGCGACAGGGTTCTAGTTGTCGTTGATTGCGGCTGACGCAATCGGCCACCACTCATCAAGGGCTACGAACGGCCCAGCGGAAACGAACTCCAGCAAGCCTTTCGCTGAGATCTCGATCTGGGTCTTCACCGCTGCAGCCGAATCCTCATATTTTGTAACCGATACGTTGACGCCGCGAGCTAGGTCCTGACCAGATAGGACCATTTCACCGCCATTGGCAGCAAGAACCCCAAAGAGTTCAGCCAACAAGGCGTCACCTTCCTCGGTGGTCTCTGCCGCCTGCATCCGTGGCCCGGGCCTCGTAGTGGTAATGCTCGTATAGGACATGGTTCCCCTTTTCGTATGTGAGCGGATAAGGGTCCCACAGATCAAATGCTGACGCTGGTGAACCCCATCCTTAGGGGGGTGGCCCTAGGTACGAATCCCCTAGGAGTAGATATGCACGACCGTCACGTTCACCTAGATCGCCGCCAGTACATACTGGCCTGGTGCGAATTCTTGGATTAGTCCTGCTTCTGGCGACATCATCGATTAGCTGCAGCGTTGACGGCAGCGACTACGACGAAGAAATTCGCAACAACTTCCTAGTCAGTTGCCAAAGCGAGGCTGATGCGTCTTCTTGCGAGAAGATGCTCAACTGCATCGAAGGAAAGTTGTCTCAGGACGAGTTTCTTTACGAGGAGAGGCGCTCGTTTCTCACGGGCGAGTTCTCGGATCGGCTCGCAGAGGTAATAGCCCGGTGCACTTCTGATTGAGTATCCCACCCCTCCCTGAGGGGTGGGATACGACATCAGACCTCCCAGGCGTAGACACGCGCAGGCGTTATGCCACAGTGGATACCAGCCTGCGGCCCGACCTAATCGGCGTAGGACTTGAAAAGTTCCCAAGCGATGCAATCCACTGCGCCGTACTCGCTGCAGCCTCCTTCGCGTCTGGCGTATCGGACGGTTGAATTCGCCAGGATTGAGATCGACATATCGAAGCGGGACGAGTAGTAGACCCGCGAGGTGTAGCCCGCTCCTCCTCCGGGATGCCCAAGAACCGATAACAATGTTCCGTCTTCGAGTGGGAAGGTTCGTCTCCCCACGTAGTAGCCGTACTGCTGCGGTTGCCCAGCAAGCGAGATGGTTTCTTCGTTGATCGAGTTGAGGAGAACCGACCGGCTCTGGTCCGCGAGTGCGGAACCGTTGCCGCTATAAAGCTCGTAGCCCCAGCGAGCAATGTTGGCCGGGGTCGACACGATTCCCGCTGTAGCCCAAGCCAGCCGTGCATCTTGTTCGTACCAGTCGTCAGCCGTGTTCCCGTACCGGGTCCTGTCCAACTCGATCATGTCGCCGAACCCACTTCCCCCCCAGTAATCAAGGTCCGTGTATGGGCGTGCCGTGCCTTCGGGAACTGGTTCATCGGGGAGCAGTACGGCAGCAATGTCGAGCGGATCGAGGAATCGTTCTCGGTAGAGGACAGAGAGATCCTTTCCGGTGTGTAGCTCAGCGACCATTCCAAGGAGAAAGTTGTTCGAATCGGAGTACTCGTACTCCCCGGGTTCAACCCATGGGTCCTTTATTAGACCAACTGTGTCCACTGGCTTCCACGACGGTTTCTTGACGACCCAGAGCAAATCCAGGTTGTTCTCTTCGCCTGCTCCCGCTGCGAAGGGACGAATACCTGAACGCATGCTCAAGAGTTCGTGGACAGTTACGGCGCCGTTGATCGTCGTTGGGTCGAGCAACGAATAGTCAGGATCGGCTGACAGGACCGATTCGAGAGAGTCAGTGAGTTGGAAGTGGCCGTCCTCGACTAGATCAAGGATCAGCGCAGCCAGAAATGTCTTAGAGGTGCTACGGATAAGTGTCGGCGTACTAGTCGTCATCGGCGTCGTTGCCGAAGCGTCTCCGACCGCGTATGTCCACAGGAATCCATCGGTGAAGACGGCGACTGCCATACCAGACTTGTAGGTGCCCATGGCCGTGAACTCGCTGTCCACGACTGCCTTGAATCCATCTTGGGTCTGGTTGTTAAACGCGCCGAAGTTTGTTGGTGCTTCAAAGTCAGGTGCAGGCAGTACGACCTTTGGTGCCGCTGTCGTGGTTGGTGCCGCTGTCGTCGCAGGAGCCGCTGTAGTCGTAGGTGCCACCGTTGTGGTTGGTGCCGCTGTAGTGGTTGGAGCCGCTGTAGTGGTTGGTGCCGCTGTCGTCGCAGGAGCCGCTGTAGTGGTTGGTGCCGCTGTCGTCGCAGGAGCCGCTGTAGTGGTTGGTGCCGCTGTAGTGGTTGGTGCCGCTGTCGTCGTAATGGATGGTTCTTTAGTTGTCGTCGTGCCTGGTGCTGCTGTGTCTGAACTTCCACCACAGGCCGATGCAACCAGAACAAGCGTCATGACCACTGCAAGTGTCCTCATCTCGTAAGTCTGCCACCCCATCTCGGAGGTGGAGGTGGTCCTAGGTACGAACCCCTAGGTGTAGATACGTGCAGGCGGGTCAGCGCCTAGCGGTTAGGCCTACCATCAGCGCATGGTCTCCGAGGGAACACTGAGCGGGCGCATGGCCCGCACCACCATCGCTGAGGGGTTTCACATCCTTCCTGGCATGGGCAACTGTCTGGCTGCGGAGACCGACGCCGGGATGGTCATCGTCGACGGCGGGCCGGTCGCGGTGGCGCCCCAGATGATTGATCACCTACGTGGAATCACCGACGCCCCTGTTCACGCGATCTGCTACAGCCATGGCCACAACTCGTACAACGCGGGGCTTGGAGCCTGGCTAGAGCACGCCGCAGACCGGGGGGACCCGCCACCTCGTCTGGTGGCTCACGTCAATATTTTGGACCGCTACTCCCGCTACCGAGAGACCCACCATCTCCAAGCCCGAATGGCCGCCGTGCAATTCCCGGGGCGCAACGGGGTTCCCCTAGCCGCTCTTGATGACGTATTTGTCCACGTCGATCCCACCGAGACCTTCGAAGACCACCTGGTGCTCGTAGAGGGCTCCCGACCTGTGGAGGCCTACTGGGCTCCCTCGGAGACCGACGACGCTCTGGCCCTGTGGTTTCCTGCGGATGGTCTTCTCTACGGTGGCCCAGCCACCCCAGCCGACTCCATCCCCAACGTGGGTACTCCTCTACGTACCCAGAGGTTCACCGTCCGGTGGGCCGACACCCTGGACCGTCTGGCCGCCCTAGGCGCCCAGACTCTGGTCACCGAATTCGGTCCGGTGGTATCCGGTGCTGAGATGGTGCGAGAACGTCTGACCATGACCGCCGAAGCACTGCGCTGGCTTCGAGTCGAGGTGGTCCAAAGGATGAACCGAGGCATGAGCGAGGCTGAGATTCTCGCCGACATGTCTTACCCGCCCGAATTGTTTGACCACCCGTGGATGGCCCCTACTTACGGCTGTGCCGACTACATCGTGCGAGATCTCTACCGAGAGGAGAATGGGTGGTGGGACCGCAACCCCACCACTCTGCATCCATCCCCACCTGACCAGGCGGCTTTCGAGATTCTGTCCGCCCTAGGCGATCCAGCGACCGTGGTGGATAGGGCCAAGGATCTCGCACAAGGGGGGCAGACCCAACTGGCCCTCCACGTCATTGACCTGGTGGCCCTGGCCCCCGGCGATGACCCGGTGGTAGCCGAGGCCCGTGTCGTCAAGGCCGAGTTGTGTCGGGTGCGTTCCAAGGAGGTGGAGCCCTTCGTGTCGAAGTCCTGCTACCGCTCATCAGCCCGGCTTCTAGACGAGGGCCACACCTCCTGGCAAGACCTCCCCTGACGGGTCGACGTGCAGGCGGTGCGTCCGACGGTGCCCCATAACGCACAAATGACCAGCATTTCCGCTGGTCACCGTGGTGGGCCGTGAGGGATTCGAACCCCCGACCCCCTGCGCGTCATGCAGGTGCTCTAGCCAACTGAGCTAACGGCCCCGGAACGACACAGGCTAGCGGTCGCCCTTTAGTGGCACACCCAGCGAGAGATGGGTCAGCGGGAGCCAAACGACCAGGGACCACGGTCCAACAACGCGCCACCAACCAGCAGTACCCCACCGAGCGCCACCACTGGTAGGCCGCTGCCTACCGACCGTTCGAGCGACGAGACGGCGTCGACGGCCCGCACGTCGGAGATCTCCAGACCGGCCACTGCCAGCAGCACGCCCCCGGCTAGCAGCAGCACCAGCTTGTGCACCAGCCCCCGCTGTCCGATCCACAGTGCCCCGGTCACTCCGGCGGCAACCAGGCCGGTAACCAGCACGAGCACGGCATCGCCGGCGAGATCCCACCCGATCAGGTGGTCGACGGCTCCGTCGGCCCGATCCACAACGATCCACGGCAGGAACGTCCCCATGATGGCCAGCACCACGCCGACCGTCGCCGCCATCGCCGCCAGGCCGTTGCCCGCGGGTCGTTCCCGACGCGGTGGGTCGCCCCCGAGGTCGGGTGGACCGACCGGCGGCGCGTCGCCGGGATGTACGGCCCTGATGCCGAACGGCGGCGTATGGGGCAGCGGCGAATCAGCCCCGCGGGCACGGTCATCGCTGGTGCTGGCCTCGACCTCGTCGGCCGATTCCTGATCATCCATGGGTTCCCCCGTTTCTCATCGGTCGCCCCGACCCGCTGTTGCGGATCGCCCGATCAGTCGAGCACCGGGCGGGATTTGAACCCGCGGCTTTACGGCTTTGCAGGCCGTCCCCTTGGGCCTCTCGGGCACCGGTGCATCTCTCCGGTCGGAACCGGAGCAGAGCCAATGGTAGCGCTGCGTCCCCGGCCTCAATCGGGCCGGTCCTCGGCCAACTTCACCGTGCAGGTGCCCTGGGCCAGAGCCACCAGACGCATCCCGTCGTCGGCCAGGTTCTCGACCCGGATCGAGACCACCGCGGATCGCTTCGTCATGGCCTCGATGGTGGCCGTGGCCCGGCACGTCCCCTCCGACACCGGCTTGAGGTAGTTGACCTTGAACTCGGTGGTGGCCGCCCATGACCCCGGCGGCATCACCGGGTAGAGGACCACGCCCAGGCAGTGGTCACAGAGGGCGGCCAGGCAACCCCCGTGCATGTTTCCGATGAATGACAGGTGCTGGTCGTCCACGTCGAACTCGGCGACCAGGCGGCCGGCCGATATCTCCTCGTGGCGGATCCCCAGAAATCCGTCGATGCAGGTGTCGGACTTCCGCCCGACCATGAAATCGATGAAGCCCTGGTTCCGGACCTGTAGCCCGGACGCAGGAAGATCTTGTGTGGTCATCGTCGGCTCTCCTCACCCCGTCGGGGATGGTCGTCGCCCACGCTATGCACCAGCAAGGATGGGGCCATGACCGGCCCGAGGATGCGAACCGCCATCCAACTGGCTGCCGAGCAGGCGCCGTGGCCCGAGCATGTCGCATGGGTCGTCGAAGCCGAACGCCTGGGCATCGACCACTGCTGGGTGGCCGAAGCGTGGGGTGGGGATGCCGCCACGCCGATCGCCGGCCTTTCCCAACACGTCGAGCGGATGACCTTCGGTTCGGGCGTCTTCCAGGTGGGTGCCCGGTCAGCGGCCAACACCGCCATGACGGCCCTCACTCTTCAGCACATCACGGGTGGTCGGTTCAGCCTTGGCCTCGGGGCGTCGGGACCCCAGGTGGTCGAAGGGCTACACGGCGTGCCGTTCGCTCGCCCGCTCACCCGGATGCGTGAGACCATCGAGGTGGTTCGGATGGCCGAGGCCGGTGATCGTCTGGCCATCAACGGTGAACAGATCTGCCTTCCCCTGCCCGGCGGGGAGGGCAAGGCTCTCCGTTTGGCCCTACGACCGCCGGCCGGATCGGACTATCCACCCCTTCCGATCTACATCGCCTCGTTGTCGCCGAGGATGCTGGCCCTCACCGGCGAGGTGGCCGACGGTTGGTTGGGGACGAGCTTTGTCCCGGAAGGGGCAGCATCGTCTTTCGAGTCCCTGACGGCGGGGGCTCAACGGGCCGGGAGGTCGCTAACCGACCTGGACCTCTGCCAGGGCGCCGAGGTGGCCTTCGCCCGCGACGAGGCGGACCTGACCGCCATGGTCGACATGCGACGGGCCGGGCTGGCGTTCAGCCTCGGCGGCATGGGGTCGGCCGACACCAACTTCTACAACGACGCGTACGCCCGCCAGGGCTTCGCCGAGGTGGCCGCCGAATCCCAGCGCCTCTGGCTGGCTGGCGACCGGGCGGCCGCCTCCTCGGTCATCCCCGACGAGATGGTGCTGGCCACCACCCTGCTGGGCACTGAGGAGATGGTGGCCGAACGCCTCCGGGTGTGGCACGACGTCGGCATCACCCACGTCCGCCTCTACCCGGCCGGCGACAACATTGAGGAACGCCTCGAGACGCTTGGACGGGCGCTGGACCTCATTCCCACCTGAGTGGAGTCCCGCTGGGAGGTCGCGCTGTGCCCGGCCATAGGGTCGATGCCATGAGCGACACCGATTACGCACCGAGCCCCTGGGAGCCCGTTGCCGACCACGTCGAGCGCTATCTGGCTACCGACGGCGTCGATGGCTTCGAGTTCAATGGTGCCGAATGCATCATCCTGACCACGATCGGTCGAAAGTCCGGCATGGTCCGGCGGTCGCCGCTGATCCGTGTCCACGACGGCGAGTTCTATCTCGTGGTTGCCTCGATGGGCGGTGCGCCCAGGAACCCGATCTGGTACCTGAATCTGGCGGCCAACCCGGAGGTCACCATCCAGGACCGGGCTGAGGTCCACGAGCTGATGGCCCGCACTGCTTCGCCCGAGGAGAAAGCTGAACGCTGGCCGGCCGCATTGGCCGCATGGCCCGCCTATGCCGAGTACCAGACGAAGACCGACCGCGACATCCCCTTGGTGGTCTGCGAACCCCGCTGACCAGGACTTCTCTGTCGGTCAGCGTTTGCGACCGGACTCCCGCTTCGAGTTGATGACGCCGGTGTCGAAGCCGGCCAGGTGTAGGCCGCCGTGGAAGCGGGCGTGCTCGATCTTCAGGCAACGGTCCATCACCAGGTCCATGCCTGCGTCGAGCACGGTCCGGGCCGCCTCGGGGCTCCACAGACCGAACTGGGTCCAGAACACCGGGGCACCCGCGGCCACTGCCTCGTCGGCGACCTCGGGCACGTCGTCCAGCCGACGGAACACGTCCACGCAGTCGGGCACCACCGGTAGATCGGCAAGCGTCGGCACGCAGGGCCGACCGAGAATCTCGTCGGCCATCGGGTTCACGAAGTAGACCTCGTAGTCGGTACCCAGCAAGTAGGTAGCTACAAAGTTGCTGGGGCGGGAGGGGTTGGCCGACACCCCGACCATGGCGATGGTCCGTATCCTGGCCAGCAGATCGCGGCGCTCGACGGCCGATGGTGGGGTCCAGCCGTCGATGGCCGGCCACCCGCTCACTGGGCACCGCCGGTGAGGGCCTGGTCAAGGTCCCACAGGATGTCGTCGACGTCTTCGAGGCCGACAGAGAGCCGCACCATGTCGGAACTCACACCACCGGCGACCATGGCCTCCTCGGAGAGTTGCTGGTGGGTGGTCGACGCCGGGTGGATGACCAGCGTGCGGGCGTCGCCGATGTTGGCGAGGTGACTCACCAACTGCAATCGCTCGATGAAAGCCGCTCCGGCCGCCCGGCCGGCACCTCCCTCGGCAGCAATACCGAACGTGAACACGGCACCGGGTCCATCGGGCAGGTATCGATCGGCCAGGGCCCGATACGGAGAGCCAGCCAACCCTGGGTAGGCGACCCACGAGACTGCGGGGTGTCCGTCCAGGAACTCGGCGACGACCCGAGCGTTGGCCACGTGCTCGACCATCCGTTGGGGCAGGGTTTCGAGACCCTGTAGGAGCAGGAAGGCGTTGAACGGCGACAGGGACGCTCCGACGTCACGGAGCTGCTCGGCCCGCAGCTTGGTACAGAAGGCGAACTCGCCGAAATTCTCCCAGAACCGGAGGCCGTTGTACCCGGCGTTGGGTTCAGTCATCTGCGGGAAGCGGCCGCTCCCCCAATCGAACCGACCCGACTCGACGACCACACCGCCGATTGACGTGCCGTGACCACCGATGAACTTGGTGGCCGAGTGGACGACGATGTCGGCCCCGTGCTCTATGGGACGACACAACCACGGAGTGGCGAACGTGGAATCCACCACCAGCGGCAGGTCGTGGGCATGGGCCACGTCGGCCACCGCCGCCACGTCGGCCACCGACCCTGATGGGTTGCCGATGATCTCCGTGTACAGGAAGCGGGTGTCGTCGTCGATCCGGGCGGCGAAGGCTTCAGGGTCGTCGCCGTCCACGAAACGAGCGTCGATCCCGAATCGACCCAGGGTGGTGTCGAACATGGTGTGGGTGCCGCCGTACAGCGCGGACGAAGCTACGAAGTTGGTGCCCGCCTCAGCGAGGGCCGCTGCGGTGAGAAACTCGGCGGCCTGACCCGACGAAGTCGCCACCGCGCCGATGCCTCCCTCCAGGCTGGCCATGCGCTCCTCAAATGCCGCAACGGTCGGGTTGGACATCCTCGAGTAGATCGTCCCGTACTTCTGGAGGGCGAACAGGTCGGCAGCATCGGCCGCGTCGTCGAACACAAAGCTTGTGGACTGGTAGATGGGCACGGCCCGCGCCCCGGTGGTCGGATCAGGCTGTCCCCCAGCGTGCAGCGCCCGGGTCCGGAAACCCCACTCGCGGTCGGTCATGGACAGAATCTAGGCGTCGTGCATGCTGATCAACCGGTGACCGTCAGACGTTGGGCCGCCTTCTCGCCGCTCATCCAGGTTCCGGACCGACGGCCGCCGGCCGGTCCGAGTGGCTCCACTGTGACCAGGACCCCACGAACAGGCGGCCCCGTCCCAGCCCGGCGTGCTCCATGGCCAACAGGTCGTGGCACGCGCTGACACCGGATCCGCAGTAGGCGACCACGTTGGTGGCGTCCACCACCCCGATCTCCTCGTACCGGGAGACCAGGTCATCGGGTGACCGGAACCGGCCGGTCCGGGGGCCCTCGACCTCGAGGTTCACAGCAAACGGTGCGCTCCTCGCCCCTGGGACGTGCCCAGCCCGCGGGTCCATTGGCTCACTCTCTCCCCGATACCGCTCAGCACCACGAGCGTCTAGCACGATCCCCTCAGCCCCTCCCGACGCCGCCAGAGTGGCCACCTCGTCGATGGTGGCCACTGCACCGACAGGCCAAGGTTCGACCGGCATCACCACCGGCGATCGGACGGTCGGCGAGGTCTCCAGCGGCCCATCCCAAGCCCCGACGCCACCGTCGAGCAACGCTGCAGGTCGGCCCAGTACACGCAGCATCCACACCAGGCGTCCGGCGGCCATCCCACCGGCATCGTCGTAGGCAACCACCGGGTCGTCCCGCCCGATGCCCAGATCTCTCATCGATCGAGCAAACGCCTCGGGCGTGGGCAGCGGATGGCGACCTACCTCGGAACCCGGTGTCGAGGTCAGGTGTTCGTCGAGGTCGACGAAGACGGCGCCCGGGAGGTGGCCGGCGTCGTAGGCATCGCGACCCGATCTGCCATCCAGGTACCACCGCACGTCGCACATCACGACGCCCCGAATAGCCGCCACCTCAGAGGCCTCGACAATGGGGGCGAACTCATATCGGGTCGGCACGCCACGAGCATCCCACCGGGAATGCCCCTCCTGATCCGCGCAGCCCCGTACGGGTAATCAGATCGGTAACTTTGCACTCTTATTCTTACTGCCCTAAGGTTTCGGCCATGCTTCACCGGCTCCTCGCCCCACCTCTTGCGTCCACTCTGGACACCCGCAGCGATGCCTTCGCCCAGAACCGCTCTGACATGGAAGAACACCTGGCCGTGATCGAGGAACTCCTCGACGAGGCAGACGCCGGTGGGGGTCCCGAGTCGATGGCCCGCCTCCGCTCCCGGGACAAGATGCCCATCAGGGAACGAATAGCCCATGTAGTCGACCCCGACAGCCCATTCCTCGAGATCAGCCCGCTGGCCGGATACGAGTCCTCGTACACGGTGGGCGGGGGCTTCGTGGTGGGGATCGGCGTGATCGCCGGCGTCGAGTGCGTCATCTGCGGAAACGACCCGACAGTGCTGGGCGGCGCCATGACCCCCTACATGGCCAAGAAGTGGATGCGGGCCATTGAGATCGCCCGCCACAACCGGATGCCCTACGTCAGCTTCGTGGAGTCCGCCGGTGCCGACCTACGGGTCCAGACTGGCGGCGGCTCCGGCGGGCGGCGGGCCAGAACCGACCACTTCGCCGAGACCGGTCGCTTTTTCTACGAGATGATCGAGCTCTCCAAGTTGGCCATCCCCACGATCTGCGTGGTGTTCGGGTCGTCAACGGCCGGCGGGGCCTACCAGCCCGGTATGTCCGACTACACGATCTTCATCAAGGAACAGTCCAAGGTCTTTCTGGCCGGGCCCCCGCTGGTGAAGATGGCCACCGGAGAGGACGCCGACGACGAGACCCTGGGCGGCGGCGCGATGCACGCCGAGAAGTCCGGTCTTGCCGACTACCTGGCTAATGACGAGATGGACGCCCTACGCATGTGCCGCGAGGTCGTGTCTCACCTCGACTGGCGCAAGGCCGGCCCCGATCGGTCATACGAGGTGACCGAACCGATCCACGACGTTGAGGGCCTCATGGGCATGGTGTCCAAGGATCTCAAGCAGCCGGTCGACGTCAGGGAGATCATCGGTCGAGTTGTCGACGGTTCCCGATTCGAGGATTTCAAACCCCGGTACGGACCGACAATGATCTGCGGGTTCGCCACCATCCACGGCTACCCGGTTGGAATCCTCGGCAACAACGGCGTGATCTACCCGGAGGCCGCCGAGAAGGCCGCCCACTTCATCCAGCTCTGCAACCGGCAGGACACACCGCTGGTTTTCCTTCAGAACATCACCGGGTTCATGGTGGGCACCGACTTCGAAGAGGCGGGAATCATCAAGAAGGGCTCCCAGATGATCAACGCCCTGACCAACTCCACCGTGCCCCACCTCACGGTCATCATCGGCGCCTCCTACGGGGCGGGCACCTACGCCATGTCGGGGCGGGGCTACGAGAACCGGTTCACCTTCCTATGGCCGATGGCCAAGATCGCCGTCATGGGTCCCAAGCAGATCGCCGGCGTCATGTCGATCGTGCGACGGGGCCAGGCAGCCCGCAAGGGCATCGAATTCGACGAGGAGGCAGACGCCGAGATCGTTCGACAGGTTGAGGCCGCTCAGGAGAAGGGGTCTCTCGCACTGGAAGCCACCGGGGCGGTTAGCGACGACGGGATCATCGACCCACGCGACACCCGCACGGTGCTCGGACTATGCCTGTCGGTGGTGAGGACAGCGCCTGTCGAAGGCGCCGAGAACTACGGGGTGTTCCGACTGTGAATCACACCTCCAACGTCCCGATCACGGGGGTACTCGTTGCCAACCGCGGCGAGATCGCCTCTCGGGTGTTCCGCACCGCCCGCTCCATGGGCATGCGTTGCGTCGCCGTGTATGTCGACGCAGATGCGACCGCGCCCTACGTGGCCGAGGCCGACGTGGCCGTCCGACTCGACGACGGGGGCTACCTCGACGGCGACGCTCTAGTAGCGGCCGCCAAGGCAGCCGGCGCCGATGCCGTGCATCCCGGCTACGGGTTCCTAGCCGAGGACGCGGCCTTCGCCATAGCGGTATCCGATGCCGGCCTGACGTGGATCGGCCCGACGCCCGACGTCATCGCCTCAATGGGCGACAAGATCTCGGCCAAGGTCACTGCGGTCGCCGCCGGAGTCCCCACCCTTCCGTCCTCGGACGACCCCACCAATGATGAGGCCGTGGGCTATCCGCTCCTGGTCAAGGCAGCAGCGGGCGGCGGCGGCAAGGGCATGCACCTCGTAGAACGACCCGAGGACCTGGCCGACGCGGTGGCAACCGCACAGCGGGAGGCCGCAGCATCGTTCGGCGACGACCGGGTGTTCCTCGAGCGGTACGTGGCCCACTCCCGCCATATCGAGATCCAGATCCTGGGTGACGCCCACGGGAACCTGGTGCACCTCGGTGAACGGGAGTGCTCCATCCAGCGCCGCCACCAGAAGGTGGTCGAAGAGTCCCCAGCCGCCGTGCTCGATGCCGACGACCGGAACGCCATGGGAGCAGCTGCCCGGCAACTGGCCGACGGGATCGGCTACCGGTCAGCCGGGACGGTCGAGTTCCTGGTCGACGACGCCAGCGGCGAGTTCTTCTTCCTGGAGGTCAACACCCGCCTCCAGGTCGAGCATGCGGTGACCGAAGAGGTCACCGGCATCGACCTGGTCCGCGAGCAACTACGAATCGCCGCCGGCGAACCGCTGGGCTACGGGCAGAACGACGTGACCTTTGACGGCCACGCCATCGAGGTGCGGCTCTACGCTGAGGACCCGTCAGCCGGCTTCCTCCCGGCCACCGGAACGCTGGAGGCCTGGGAGCCGGCCGACGAACCAGCCGTGCGTTGGGACACCGGGGTGACAGCGGGCAGCGTGGTCGGGGTCGACTTCGACCCCATGCTGGCCAAGGTGGTGGCCCACGGGCCGACCCGCGCCGAGGCCGCTGGACGCCTGGCCCTGGCGCTTGAACGCATGCACCTCGGTGGGGTGACCACCAACCGGGACTTCCTGGCCGCCACGCTGCGTCACGAGGCGTTCCTGGCCGGCGACACCACCACCGACTTCATCGAGAGGCACACCCCGGCGACGACCATGGTCCATGACGGCCCGACGGCCGACCGGGTGGCGACCACGGCCGCCCTGTGGATCCAGGGACGCAACCGGACCAACGCTCTCGTTCAGGGCCAGGCCCCCAGCGGTTGGCGCAACGCCCGCCTTCCCGATCAGGCGGTCACCCTCGCCCGGGTGGGAAGCGAAGACGCTCCGACCGCCGTCCGCTACCGCTCGGAGCGCGACGGGACGTTCTCGGTGAGTATCACCCAACCTGACTCCCGGTCCGACGACGACTCGGTCCGACATCAGGCGACGATCTACGCCTGGTCGGCCAACGGGATCGACCTGGCGGTCGACGGCATTCGAACCACGGCACTGATCACCGCGGTGACCGCCGACGAGTTAGCCGGCCGGGGCGAGGTACTCCACGTCACCATGGCCAACACCACCACGTCGCTGGAGACGGTCCCCCGATTCAACCTGCCCGGGACCGAGGCTCCGACCGGTGGCCTGACGGCACCCATGCCCGGGAAGGTCCTCGACGTGCTCGCTGCAGCCGGTGACGTGGTCATCGCCGGACAGGCCATGGTCGTGCTGGAGGCCATGAAGATGGAACACCGCATGACCGCCCCGTTCGACGGCACAGTGGCCGAGGTACGGGTGACGGCCGGCGATCAGGTCGACAACGGAGCCGTCCTCATGGTCATCGAACCCGCCGACGGTCACCCGATGGGCGAAGATGGCGCTGATGGCTGAACCGATCCGCATCGCCAACTGCTCCGGCTTCTACGGAGACCGCCTCTCGGCGGCCGCCGAGATGGTAGAAGGCGGCCACATCGACGTCCTGACCGGTGACTGGCTGGCCGAGTTGACGATGCTGATTTTGGCCCGCACCAAGGCCAAGCGGGCGGGCGGCGGCTTCGCCGGGAGCTTCGTCAAGCAGATGGAACAGGTCATGGGCACCTGCCTCGACCGGGGCATCACGGTGGTCAGCAATGCCGGCGGTCTCGACCCCGCCGGCTGTGCCGAGGCGCTCGCCGAGGTGGCCGATCGCCTCGGGCTGTCACCCACCATCGCCTACGTGGCCGGCGACGACCTGCTGGGACGCCTCGACGACCTGCTGGCCGCCGGCGTGGACCTTCCCGACATGGTGACCGGCGAGCCGCTGGCCGACCCGGGCCGCTTCGTGAGTGCCAACGCCTACCTCGGCTGCTGGGGCATAGTCGACGCCCTGGACCGGGGTGCCGACATCGTGGTGACCGGTCGGGCCACCGACGCTGCCATTGTTTGCGGCCCGGCGGCGTGGCACCACGGCTGGGCCCGTGACGACTGGGACGCACTGGCCGGAGCCGTGGTAGCCGGCCACGTCATCGAGTGCGGCACCCAGGCCACCGGTGGCAACTACTCGTTCTTCACCGAGGTGCCGGGCATGGGCCGGGTGGGTTTCCCGTGGGCCGAGGTGGCCGCCGACGGATCATCGACCATCGGCAAGCACGACGGGACCGGCGGCCAGGTGTCGATCGGCACCGTGACCTCGCAGTTGCTGTACGAGATCGGATCACCGGCCTACCTGGGCCCTGACGTGACGTCACGATTCGACACCATCCAGCTCGACGAGGTCGGGCCGGACCGTGTGCGGATCCACGGCGTACAGGGCGAACCACCCCCGACGACGTTGAAGGTCTCGATGAACGCCATGGGCGGCCACCGTGCCGACCTCTCCGTCGCCCTGACCGGCCTGGACGTCGAAGCCAAGGCTGCACTGGCAGAGGAGGCATTCTGGATCGCTATGCCCGATGGGCCCGACGACTTCGAGTCGGTCGAATCCCGCATCGTCCGTACCGACAAGATCGACCCGGCATCCAACGAGGAGGCGGTGGCCCAGTGGTGCCTAACCCTCAAGGACGCCGACGAGCGAAAAGTGGGTCGTGGAGTGTTCAACGCCATGACCGAGATGGCCTTGTCCACCATTCCCGGGTTCTTCTCGGTGCGTAGCAGCGCGTCCAGAACCTTCGGTGTCCACCGGGCAGGCCTCGTGCCCGCCGACCTCGTCCCGCAGGACGTGGTGGTGCTCGAAGCCGGCCAGGTGACCTCACGAACCATCGTGGAATCGGCTGCTCCAACCAGTGAAGCGGCCGATGTCTCTGTCGAACCCCGACCGGGGCCCGACGTGACCATCCCTGGGGGCCCAACGGTGGCCGTGCCCCTCGGCCGCATCGCCGGTGCCCGCTCGGGCGACAAGGGTGGCGATGCCAACCTCGGCCTATTCGTCCGCGACGATGCAGCCTGGGCGTGGCTGGACGACCACCTCACCGTGGACCGCCTCCGAGTCCTGCTACCCGAGACGGCCGACCTGTCCATCGAGCGTCACCGGCTGCCGGCTATCCGGTCGCTCAACTTCATGATCCGTGGCCTATTGGGCGAGGGGGTGGCTGCGTCGTCCCGTCAGGATGGCCAAGCCAAGAGTCTCGGCGAATGGATCCGAGCCCGGATCGTGGACGTGCCCGCCTCACTGCTCCCCGCCGAGCAGTCGAACGAGGCCTCCGGCTGATGGCCAAGAGCACGGCCCTGCTGGCCGTCGAACAGGCCACCGAACAGGCCGCCGAACAGGCCCGCCGACTCCGGGCCGTGCCCGCCCCCCGTCCCGTCCTGGACCGCGAGCGGGAGGACCAGCTCACTGGCCGCCAGCGTGAAGTCCTGGACCAGTTGGTGGCCCTCTTCGCCGACGGCTTCGTCGAGCTCACCATGGCCGACATTGCCGCCCAGGCCGGCTGCTCGTTGCGCACCCTCTACGACCTCGCACCCAGCAGGGACGAGCTGGTACTCACGGTCATCGACCGCAACCTGCGACACATCGGACGAGCCGCCGTTGGCGCCATGGCTCCCGACATGGCCCCGCTGGAAGCCATCCGGGCCTACCTACGGGCGGCCAACCTGGCCGTGGCCTCAACCACGCCGGCATTCGCCCGCGACCAGGCGGCCACCCCGTCGACCCACCGGCTGGCCACCGCCCACTCCGACTATCTGGTGGCCGTCACCCGAACTCTTCTGGACCTGGCCGTAGAGCGTGGCAACCTGGCCGATCCGAGCGGCGATCCGATCGACACCGCGGCAGTGGCAAGGGTGGTGGCCGGCCTGGGGGCCATGTTCGCCCTTCCTGAACACATCGAAGCCATCGACTCGACACCCCGAGATGCCGCCAACACCATGGTCGACGTCATCCTTCGAGGACTGGAGAGCACACCGTGACCGACTCGCCTCTCACCATGGCGAATCTCACCGCCGACCTCACGGCCGAGCAGCAGGCCCTCGATGACGTCGTAGCCCACCTCGACCTCGACGCCTGGGATATGGCGACGGCCAGCCCCCGCTGGACGGTCGGCGACCAGATCGCCCACCTTGCCTACTTCGACGCGACCGCCACGTTGGCCATCACCGACCCCGAGGGCTTCCGCTCGGCGGTCGATGGCCTGATGGGCGTGGCCCGAGATGGCGAGGAGGCGATCGACGACCTAACCATGGGCGCCTACCGGCGACTCACGCCACCCGAACGACTCGACGCATGGCGCGACGGCCGCCGACGGTTAGCCGCGGCGGCCGGCACACTGGCCGACGACGCCCAGGTGCCGTGGTACGGACCGTCGATGGGTGGTAAGTCGTTTCTCACGGCCCGTCTCATGGAGGCGTGGGCCCACGGCCAGGACGTGGTGGACGCCGTGGGCGCCATCCGTCCGCCGACCGACCGTCTCCGCCACATCGCCCAACTTGGGGTCATGACCAGAGGGTGGTCCTACGCCAACCGACGAATGGAAGCTCCCGATGTGGCCGTCGACGTCGTGCTCGAGGCACCGTCGGGCGCCGTTTGGACGTGGGGCCCCGGTGATGCATCCGAAACGATCAGCGGGCCGGCCGAGGACTTCTGCCTGGTGGTCACCCAACGCCGACACGTTGACGACACTGGGCTCCGGATGGCAGGTGACGGCGCCCGGGACTGGATGGTCCGGGCCCAGGCCTTCGCCGGCCCACCTACGAACGGACCCGATGCAGGGAGTTCCTGATGCCACTGGTAGAGACGACACGCGGTGAAGACGGCCTTGCCGGCGTCGTCACGGTCACCTTGGCCGACGAAGAGAACCGCAACGCCCTGAGCGCCGCGCTGGTCGGCGAACTGGTCGAGACACTGGACGCCGCGGACAGCGATCCAACCGTCCGGGTGGTGGTGCTGACCAACAGGGGTCGAGTGTTTTGTGCCGGCGCCGACCTATCGGAACGCTCGGGCGGCGGCGCCCGAGATGGTGGTCCTCCTCCAAAGTCAGTCGACCCCGCGGCACTGTTCTCGCGGTTTCGGTCGTCCCCCAAGATCTACGTGGGCCGAATCGCCGGTCACTGCGTAGCCGGCGGCATGGGACTAGCCGCCGCCATGGACCTGACGGTGGTCGACGAGTCGGCGAAGTTCGGCTTCACCGAGGTGAGGCGCGGTATCGCCCCGGCAATGATCTCGGTGCTGTGCCTACCGAAGATGCGGCCCACCCAGGCTGCTGAGGCCATGCTGCTGGGCAACCGAATGACAGGCGCCGACGCGGCCCGTCTCGGCCTTGTCAACCAGGCCGTCCCGGCCGACGAACTGGATGCCGCCGTCGAATCGTTCGTGACCGACCTGCTGGCCGGTGGCCCGGACGCACTGGCGGCCACCAAGCAACTGCTGACCCAGGTGCCGGGCATGGACGTCGACGAGGCCTTCGCCTGGACGGCCGAACTCTCGTCAACGATCTTCCGATCCGACGAAGCCAGAGAAGGCATGCGGGCCTTCCTCGAGAAGCGCCCCCCGTCCTGGACCGACTGACCACCGAATTGGCCAGCAATCCCCCTCAGCCGTTCAACAGGGCGGCCACCACGTCGAGCACCGCGTCCTTGCCGTCGCCAAACAGCATCAACGTGCCGTCAGCGGCGAACAGCGGATTCGGAACCCCCGCGAAACCCGGACTGAGCGACCGTTTCACAACCACCACCGTCCGGGATTCATCGACATCCAGGATCGGCATTCCAGCGATCGGCGAGTCTGGATCGGTCCGGGCCGAAGGGTTCACCACGTCGTTGGCGCCGATCACGATGGTCACATCCGTCTGGGCGAACGTCGGGTTGATCTGATCCATATCGAGCAAGCGTTCGTAGTCGATCTCGGCCTCGGCCAGCAGGACGTTCATGTGGCCCGGCATCCGACCGGCCACCGGATGGATACCGAACACCACCTCTACACCGGAGTCGTTCAACGTCCGCATGAGGTCCCGGACAGCGTGCTGCGCCTGAGCCACGGCCAGGCCATAACCGGGGACGATGGCCACCCGCTCGGCCACCTCCAACAGCATCGCCACCTCCTCGGCAGACGTGGATATGACACGGTCGCCGTAGACGTCCGAGGCGTCGGGTGCCACCCCACTGGCCGCCAGGGAACCGAACACCACGTCGAACAGGGAACGGTTCATAGAGCGACACATGATCTGCGTGAGGACCAGCCCGCTGGCCCCGACGAGCGAACCGGCGACGATGAGCAGCGAGTTGTCAAGGACGAAGCCCGCCGTGGACGCAGCGACACCCGAACAGGAGTTCAGGAGGGCGATCACCACCGGCATGTCGGCCCCTCCGATGGCGATGGTGCCAAATACTCCCAATAGGGCCCCGGCGGCCACCAGTGCCCACATCCAGCCCTGATCGCCGGGCCGGGTGACCACCATCACCGAAGCCACTACTGCGACGATGACCATGGTGGCACGCAGCACGGCGAGGCCCGGGAAGGAACGCAGGCTCCCGATCTCCTGGAGTTTGGTGAAGGCCACCATCGACCCGGTGAGGGTGACGGCGCCGATCAACGCTGTCAGGGCGGCAGCCACAGCGAACTGGTCGTCCACCAAGCCCTGATCTCCCACCTCGACGAGCGAGGCCGTGGCGACCAGCACCGACGCACCTCCTCCGAACCCGTTGAACAGGGCAACGAGCTGTGGCATCGCCGTCATCCGGACCTTGACGGCCAGCACCATGCCGATTGCAGAACCCACGACAAGCCCGGCCAGAAGGACGCGGAAGTCGACGATAGACCGGTCGAGCAGGGTCGCCAGAACAGCGACCAGCATCCCCGAAGCGCCGAGAAGGTTTCCCCGGGGGGCGGTCCGCGGCCGTCCGAGAGACTTGAGGCCCAGAACGAAAAGCACCGCGGCGACCAGATAGGCCGCGGCGACCAGGTCGAGCCGGCTCATGACGGTTCCTCCCCAACCGACGGTCGACGCTTCGTCGATCGGGCCGAGAACATGGCCAGCATCCGCCCGGTCACCAGGAACCCACCCACGACGTTCACCGTGGCCAGGACGACGGCAACGAAGCCGAGCCACGTGGTCAATGCCGAGTGGTCGGTCCCCGCCGAGACCATGGCCCCGATCAGGGTGATGCCCGACACCGCGTTGGAGCCCGACATGAGGGGCGTGTGCAGGGTGGCCGGAACCTTGGTGATGAGTTCCAGGCCGAGGAAGACAGCCAGTACGAAAAGCGTGAGAGCGACCAGCAGGGTCATGTGTTCGCCTCCCCGCGGCCCAACGCATCACGGACCACCGGGTGGACGATCTCGCCGCCGGTGGCTACCAGCATCCCGGCCAGCACCTCGTCGTCCGGGTCGACGAATGGTTCACCGTCTCTATCGAGCATCCGGACGAGGTTCACGAGGTTGGTGGCGAACATCCGGGACGCCGTCACCGCGGTACCAGTCGCCAGCTCGGAGGGCCCGAGGACGGTCACCCCGCCGAGAACCACATCTTCGTCGAGCCGGCTGACCGAACAGTTGCCGCCCCGCTGGACGGCTAGGTCAACGACCACCGATCCCGGACGCATGGTCTCAATCATGGCCTCGGTCACCAACAGCGGGCTCTGTCGACCGGGGATCTGGGCAGCGCCGATCACCACGTCGGCGTCGACCACGTGAGGCGCAAGGACCTCGTGGATCCGGACGGCATCGGGGACCCCCCCGTCGGCGCCCACCGGCGGTTCGATCGAACGTCCACCCAGCGACCGGATCTGCTCCAAGGCCTCGGGACGGATGTCGAACCCCTCGACGATCGCACCTAGGCGCCTGGCCGTCGCCACCGCCTGAAGTCCAGCCACGCCGGCACCCAGCACCAGTACCCGGGCCGGGGGTACCGTTCCCGCCGCGGTCATGAGGAGGGGAAACATCCGGTACGAACGTGTAGCCGCCAGCACAACGGCCTGGAAGCCGGCCACGGTGGCCATCGACGACAGTACGTCGACAGCCTGGGCCCGAGTGCTGCGCGGAACAAGGTCCAGCGATATGGCCGTTGCCCCGGTGGTGGCCAGGGCCGTGACTCCCTCGGGTCGCCAGACCGGATCCAGCAGGCCGATCACGACGTGCCCCGGACCCAACAGACCGATCGTGGACAGATTCCCGGGGCCACCGATCGAGGTGACCAAACCGGTATCACCGACCACCGATCCCACATTGGACTCCACCAACGCTCCCGCCGAGCGGTAGTCCCCGTCAGCCATCCCGGCTCCATCGCCAGCACCCGCCTCGACCACAACCTCGTGACCGTCCGAGACCAGGGTCCCGACAGCCTCCGGGGTTAACGAGACACGGGTCTCGCCATCGCCCCGTTCTCGCAGCACCGCAATCCGCACGATCCCCTCCATCCGCGCCGATCGGCGTCGGTCGAGGATGGTAGCGCTCGTCGACTGGGCCGGTCACTCCCTGCCAGATCAGGACATGGGTCGGTTACGGACGTCAACGTCGACTGCATCGACCCATCCGGCGACCACGAACTCACCGACGACGGCCTGGGCGGAACTCAGTGTGTTGATTCCGAAAACAGGCAGAACCCCCTGCTGGGCAGGGGGTTCATTTGGAGCGGACGACGAGATTCGAACCCGCGACCCTCACCTTGGCAAGGTGATGCTCTACCAGCTGAGCTACGTCCGCGTCAGACCGAAACGATAGCGGTCGGGCGCTGCTTTGCGCCCCATGGGTCAGTCGTCGACTGTCGACCGGAGGTCGATCCGCATGGTCAGTACCCCATCGACAAGATCCGCTTCGGCGTCACCAACGATGCCGAAGTCCAACAAGTCGTTCTGGGCCTGGTCGATGAACCGCTGGCGCTCCTCGCCTCCCACCGGAGGAAGAGTTCGGGTTCGCACGGCGGCGGCCCGCTCCCGGAAACGCTGCAACATCGCGTCGACATCCAGCATCGGCTCGGTCATCGGGCTACCTCCTCGTTCTCGATCCGGATCTCGTCCTCGGCCGCCACCTGAAGCTCGTCCCGGTTCTGGTTGCGGACACCATTGACATTGGGGCGGGTCCTCCACCAGTAGGCCGCGGTCGACACGACCACAACCACACCAAGAACCCTCAACATGACCACCGCCTGGTCGATTCGTTCGCCGGCCGTCCGGCCCTCGTCGTCGACGTCGGGCGGCACGGTCTCGATGGTCGTGACCTGAGCGTCAGCGGGCAGGGCAAATGTCCCCAGCCACAGGCTGGCCAGAAACACCAGCGCCAGGACATGGGCGCGCCGATGCACCGCGATCAGGCCCCTTCTCCGCATACCTGAATCGTACTTCCGCTGCCTAGCACCGACAGTTCAGCGCTGGTGTCCGGGACACCACCAACTGGTTCGACCACCCACCGTGTCCCGTCGAAGGGGCTCCCCGTCCCGGGGACACGCCCCGCCGGGTCGGCGATGCTCAAAAAGGTCGCCCGTGTGGCTCCCACCCCGCCGAGCCATCTGGTCCAACGTGCGTCGGATCACCCGGTGGAGGTGCCGGGCCTCGTTGGGATCCAAGCCGCCCGACGCTCGGAGCGGCGACAGTCCGGCCCGCCACAGCACCTCGTCGACCAGCAGGTTCCCGAGGCCGGCCAGCCGCCCCTGGTCCAACAGCCGGGCCTTCAACGGCCCCCGCCCACCGGTCAACGCCATCCGCAACTGAACAACGCCTAGCGTCCACGCATCAGGACCGAGCGAACCGAGGTTGGGTTCCAGCTCGGCACCCCCAAGGCGTCGGGGGTCATCGATCCACAGTCGCCCTCCCCCGCGGAACCTCAGCCCGAACCGCTCCCATACGGGATTAGACCGCCGCCCTCCCCATTTCAGATACTCAATGGCCGCCCGACCATCGACCAGCAGTCGTCCGGTCATCCCGAACCGCAGGCCCAACGTCGGACCACCGGAATCCAACAACAGGACCTTTCCGTGCCGCCGGGCCGCGGTGATCCGCCGCCCGGTCAGGGCATCAGCCATCCCGGTCGGCGTGACCCCGCCCTTGAGGAACCAGTGATCTGGCGCCTCGACCGTGGCGATGGTCCGTCCGACCACCTGCTCAGCCAGGCGTCGATACGCCTCGACTTCGAGAATCTCCGGCACGATTCCTCCCGGCGGGCCCGCCTATTGGGGGTCTCGGGCGCCTGCCGCGTTAAGTCCACGGTCGAAGTCGTCCACCAGGTCATCGACGTGCTCCAGCCCACATGACACACGAACCGTCCCCTCTCCGATGTCTGATGTCTCGAGCTCTTCCGGCGTGAGGCTCACGTGTGTGGTGGTCGCTGAATGGCACACCAGGGTCTCTGGTCCACCCAACGACGTGGCCTGGCGGGCAATGGACGTGGCCTCCACGAATCGACGACCGGCATCGATGCCGCCCGCCAGGTCGAAGGTGAGCAGACCACCCATGGACTGCATCTGTCGGACAGCCAGTTCGTGCTGGGGATGGGAGGCAAGGCCCGGGTAGCGAACGCTCGCTACCTCGGGTCGGCCTTCGAGGAACTCGGCTAGGACCAGCGCCGTCTCGGACTGCTGCCGGAGCCGGGCACCGAGGGTCCGGACGCCCCGGTGGGCGTTGTAGGCGTCATACGGCGAGGCGTTGGCCCCGTGGAGGGTGGCAAACCCCCACAACCACGAGATGAGGTCCTGGGATCCGGCGATCACTCCGAGGGTGGCGTCGTTGTGACCGACAATGCCCTTGGTGGCGGAGTGGAGGACCAGATCTACCCCATGGTCCAGAGGTCGCTGGCCCAACGGCGTCGCGAACGTGGAATCAACCACGGTCAAGGCGTTGGCGATCAACCCGAGGTCGTCGAGGTCGACCAAGTCGAGACGGGGGTTGGACGGTGTCTCGGCGATCACCAGCATCGTCCGTCCGGGCACGACGGCCTCCGTGAAGGCGCTGGGCGTGGTGCCATCCACGAACGTAACGTCGATACCCATGCGGGGACACACCGTCTGGAGGAACAACTGGGTACCCGCATACAACTGACGTTGGGCCACCACGTGGTCACCCGACGAACAGATCCCGAGCACCACGGCACTGACTGCTCCCATGCCCGAAGCAAACGCCCGAGCGGCCTCCGCCCCCTCAAGATCGGCGATGGTCGACTCAAAGGCGTTGATGGTGGGATTCCCGTAGCGGCTGTAGAAGCGGTCGGGACCCATAGCGGTGGCCAGGCGACGCCCTTCGTCGACGCTGTCGAACGCGAAGGTCGACGTCGGGTATAGCACGGGAGCCAGAGAACCCTCCCCGGCGGGCCGGCCACCCAGAACGGCCGCCGTCTCGGGATGAAACCTTGCCGGCTGAGGCGCTTCCGGCTGTTCGGACTCGAGGCCCTGATCGTGGGTATCGGTCATGTGGATTCCACCTCCCGAAGGAATGTGTCGAGTAGCGATCCGATCTGCCGGGTGGCCAGCAGGAAACCGTCGTGACCATCGGGACTCTGGATCACATGGTGGACGCAGCGTCCACCAGCCTCCCGGATCGCGTCCCGTATGGCCGTCTGCTGACCGGTCGGATACAGGGTGTCGGAACTGATGCTGAGGGTCAACGCCGGCAGATGGGCCAGACGCCTAACAGCATGGTCCATGCCACCACGGTCACGGGCGAGATCGTGGAGGTCCATGACCCGGTTCAGGACGAGGTAGCTGTTGGCGTCGAAGCGTCGCACCAACTTCTCACCTTGGTAGTCGAGGTACGACTCGACCTGGAAACGGTCCCACCGACCGAACAACGCACGAGGATTAACGAGATCCCGGGCGAACCGGTCGTCGAACACCTCCTTGCTGCGATACGTGATATGGGCCACCGCCCGGGCCAAGGCCAGGCCGGCGAACGGACCATCACCCGGTTCGGCTTCGTAGTAGTCGCCGCCACGGAACCGAGGATCGAGGGCCAGCGCCGTGCGTCCAACCGCGCTCCACGCCACCTGCTGGGCGCTAGCGGCCAACGCGGTGGCGATCGGCGAGAGGGCGCGCACCCGGTCCGGATACATCACACCCCACTCGAGGACCTGCATGCCGCCCATCGAGCCGCCGACCACGGCCAGCCAACGGTCGATGCCCAGATCGTCGGCCACCGCGGCCTGACATCGCACGATGTCCCGAGTGGTCACCGTGGGAAAGGTTGAACCGTATGGGCTACCGGTCGACGGATCGATAGTGGCCGGGCCGGTCGAACCCTGACAGCCGCCGAGCGAGTTGACACACACCACGAAATGACGGTCAGTGTCGATGCCGCACCCCGGCCCGACCACGCCGTTCCACCACCCCTCGGTGGCATGACCGCCACCTGAGGCACCGTAGGCGTGGCTGTCGGCGGTCAGGGCGTGACAGATGAGGATGGCATTGTCGGCGGTCGGCGACAGTTCACCCCATGTTTCGTAGGCGACCTCGATGTCGGATAGGGCCTCGCCGCTCTCCAACGAAAGGGGCCGGCCTCCACCTACCGAGGTGAACCTCCGTCCGCCGACCGGATCTCCATGGCGCCATGCTCCGGTGACCGGAAGCCCATCCGTGTAGGCGCGCGGATGCACCGGCAGAGCGCCTGGGAGGTCCACGGGCCGGAGAATGGGCGGCTCAAGGGTCGGGTCAACGGGGTATCCGTCGTCGCTCCTCGGTTTGTCCGTCATGGCGCCGTTCTCCAACAGGACCTTCCACGCGCTCGGCGCCGACAGCGTGACTCGAAAGCCAGCCGGCGGACACTTCGTTGCCCCTCTCAAGGCCACATCCCCACCGTCTCCGACGGGCGAGCACCTTGGGTGTCCGTCCCAGGTTGCCGGACCCGGCGAACCGGGCCTCTCGTGATGTCGTCGTACCAGTGTAGGCGGGGTGGCTCGCAAGGACGCCAATGCATTGATCTCGGCCAGTCGATGTCCGCCCGACGGCTCAGTGCCTCGCCGGGTGGCGGGACCACCACCAGTCCACGAGCGTGGCCGCCGCTTCCGGATCGACAACGCCGTAGGCCGCGACCATGACCCGACCGAACTCCCGCCACGTATCGGAAGCCGCAGGTGCCCCGGAGGAACGGTGCAGCGTTCGGGCTAGCGCCGTCCCTTCGTTCCAGGCCCCAGCATCGGTCGGCAGCGGAAGGTCGGAGACCTGGGCGGCCGAGAGCCGGAGCCGACCAGAGGACCGGGCCGCCCCGAGGAATCGGCGGACGGCAAGGGCGGTGATCGACGGTGCCGACAACGCTGCCGCCAGTCGCCACAACACCTCGAGGTCGACCTCCCGGCTCCTACCGTCCGGCTCGACGACGATCAGCGGGGTGACGGGCACGAGATCGCCCGTCTGGTCAACAACCACCTCGACCACGGCGGTCTGAGAAGCCACCAACAGCTTGGGTCGGCGACGCTCAGCGAACCATCGTCCAACCTCGGGATCACCGGCGGTCACGGCATCGAGATCAACCACCGGCGCCTGCCAACGGCGGCCGTCAAAACGGCAGGGCCGATCTCCCCAACGAAGGTGTAGGGGATCTACCGACCCCGTGGTCACCATCGACGGGCGCGGGTCATCCGGACCGGATCGCTCGACGACGCCGGCCACCAACCCGTAGAAGTGCTGCCGGAAACCCGCTGTTACCGCGCCCATGGTCCCGATGGAGCCGCCCGTCGTAGTCCCGCCGCCGGACGGCACCCCCGGAGGTACACCGAGCACACTGGCCAGCACTCCGCCCCACGTCTCACCCACGGCGGGTTCCGGCGACCGGCCGGCGATGACTACCTCCCGATCCACGAACACCTTCACGGGTGCCTCGACGCGGGGGCTACGCCGGCAGGGAGACCGTTCGACCACCGGGGCACAGACCTCGGCATGGCCAGCGAACACCTCCGAGCGGTCCCACCAAATCCCGGCCAGCCGGGCCGTCGAGATGACGAGATCACGGACCGGTCCCGCATCACGGGCGGCCAGCACCGACTGGGGCTGGATCAGCACCATCCGTCCACCGTCGGCCAACAGTTCTAGACCGGCAGCCAGGAACAACCAGGCCACGTCGGTGTAGGCGGCGACCAGTCCCGGAAACCGATACCGGAGCCGTTCCCGGTCAGCGGCAGACACAACAGTGGACGCCCGGAGCTGACCCAGAAACGGAGGATTGCCCACCACGGCATCGAACCCGGTGGTAGCACCTCCGCCGGGACATCCAGCCCAGACGTCACGACCGTGGTGGAGCGGATCGCCGACCACCACCCCCTCAACCTGACCGGGCTCGATGCCCGCCCACGTCGCCAGAAGGCGGCGGGTCACCTCAACCGATGTTGGGTCGATGTCGGCGCCAAACAGGTGGCGCCGAACCACGGTGGCCGGATCAGCGACCCCCTGATCTACGAGAAGCCGGCCGGCGGCCAGCAGAAACACCCCGGCCCCACACGCCGGGTCGGCCACAGTGCCGGCTGTTGAACCGTTCGTGGGAACGAGCGCGAGCGCTGTTAGTCGTTCGGCTATGTCAGATGGCGTGAAGAAAACACCACGCTCGCGACGGTCATCGACCCGCTGCAGGTCGGCCGCCAGGACGGCGGCCAGATCATCGACCTCGTGGGAGGTCAGGCTGCGTCGGCGGCCGGGTCCCACGCCATCAGGTCATCGAGCCGCTCGTCGTTGGAGTACACCTCGACGATCGGCTGCTTCATTCCGAGGCGGCGTAGCAGCTTGCGGACCTCGAGTTCCTCGTTCCAGAGCACGAGGCTGACCACCACGCCGGACTCGCCGGCCCGGGCGGTCCGACCCGACCGGTGGAGGTATGTCTTGGCATCGGACGGCGGGTCGTAGTGGATCACCACATCGACATCATCCACGTGAATGCCGCGGGCAGCCACGTCGGTGGCAACCAGGCACTTGATCCTGCCGCCGGTGAAGTCCGCTAACGCCTTCTCCCGCTGAGCCTGACGGAGATCGCCGTGAATCGGTGCCGCGTCCACCCCAGCGTCCACAAGCTTTGCAGCCAACTTGTCGGCACCCCACTTGGTACGGGAGAAGACGATCGTCCGCTTCGATGCCTCAATGATCCGAGCCGCCACCCGTATCCGGTCCATCTCGTGGACGGTGAGGAAGCGGTGCTCCATCTCGGCAACGGTGACCTCCCGCGACGCCACCTCGTGGGTCACCGGATCGGTCTGGTATCGGGCGATGAGCGCGCCGACCATACCGTCCAAGGTCGCTGAGAAGAGCAGCGTCTGGTGCTCTTTCTCGGCCCGCCGAAGGATCCATTCGACCTGGGGCATGAACCCCATGTCGGCCATGCGGTCGGCCTCGTCGATGACGACGCCGGCCAGGTCGACCACCGAAAGCTCCTCCTGCTGGATGAGGTCGATCATGCGACCCGGGGTGGCGACCACAAAGTCGACTCCACTGGTAAGCGCTGCAATCTGCTTCTCGATCGGGGTGCCGCCGTAGATGGCCTCGATACGAAGCCCACGAACCTCGGCCAGGGGCTCAAGATCTTTGCAGACCTGAACAGCCAACTCGCGAGTAGGCACAAGGACCAGGCCGGTAGGCCGCTTCGGGTTTCCTCGGGGCAGTCGCTGGATCAGCGGGATGCCGAAGGCCAGGGTCTTGCCCGAGCCGGTCTTAGCCTTTCCGCAGACATCCCGTCCGGCGAGGCCGTCGGGGATGGTCAGCGACTGAATATCGAACGGGGTGGTTATGCCCCGCTCGGAGAGGACTTCGACCAGGTCCTGGTCAATGCCCAGATCGGCGAACTGGATCGTCATGGTGAACCTGTGCTTCCCGACGGCTGTGCCGCCGTGTCGTCACCCGCTCCTTGGCGGGTCCGCCACCACTCTTCCCGGGTGACGAGACCGTCAGGGGTCGGCGTACAAGCGGCCGACGGACCCCGACGGGTATCGCCAGCCTACCGGCGAGTGCCTCCAACCCTGAGATTCGAGGCGCCACCTACCGGTCGTCAGGTAGGACGGACCCGACCGTCGCTTACGTCCACGCCCTCGGCAGCCAGAAGGCGGGCCTGTTCGACCTCGTGGCCGGGCACCAACCGACCCGTTGAGGTCACAACACGCCACCAGTGGTGCCCGCCGTAGTCCCGCAGGAACCGGCCGACGGCCCGGTGAGCACCCGGATGGCCGGCCTCGGCGGCAACTTCACCGTAGGTCACGACCTCGCCGTCACAGAGCGCGGCGAGCACAGTGGCGACGTCGGTCTCAAACGGTGTCATGGAACAGGGTTCATGGAACCGGATCCCTCCAAGGTGGTCAGTACCAACCGCCACCGGATCCGTGGGCGTCTCCGCCCAACGGCACCAGCCGGACAACGTCGATCCCCTTCTCGAACCCCTTGATCTGCTGCCTAATGAACGCCTGTTCCTCGACGTTTGTCATCAGCGGGGTGACAGTTCCCTTTTCGGCCAGCACCTGGTGGGCTTCGGCGAGGTCGCAGAGCCGGGATGCCAGATTGACTGCCGGCCCGACGTAGTCGTCGCCGCCAATGAGCATGACTGGACCCCGGGCGATGCCGGCCCGCATGGGCAACGGAGAGTTCGCCTCATCGATCAGGACCTCGATGTCAACCACAGCCTCAACCAGGTCCTCCGGTTCGACGCCGACCATCATGACCCCGTCACCCAACCACTTAGCGAGTCGTACCCCCCGTTCAGATGCCACCTGTCGTACGACGGCCCGGAACGCGGTCACCACGTCGAATGCCGCGACGTCACCCTCTTGATCCGTGAAGGCCGTGAAGTTGCACAGGTCGAGGAATGAGAACGTGCGGTCGATCCTCTTGATGGGGCGTCGGATCATCTCCCCGGTCATCGATCCCCCACCTCCATGGGCGCTAGGTCGGCCGGAATCCGGCCCCGCCAGGCCACCAGACCACCGATGAGGATGGCCGCGAGGGCCATCCAGACATTGACCCTGACCCCAACCACCAGCGAGGCGACATCGCTACGGAGCATCTCCACCCAGAGTCGGCCCAGGCCGTAGCCACATACCCATAGACCGGTCACGTACCCCGGGCGAAGCACCCCACGTCGTTCGACCCTGACCAGCACCATGGCGAGGGCCACGTTCCACAGGCCCTCGTAGAGGAAGGTCGGATGAAAGGTCGGCGAAGCTGCGTATTCAGAGGGTCGGTGCATGGCATCGATCTCGAGTGCCCACGGAAGGTCACTGGGACGGCCGAACACCTCTTGGTTGAACCAGTTCCCCCAGCGGCCGATGGCCTGGGCCAACGGGATGGTGGGCACCATCACGTCCATCGCGGCGGACATGGTCAGCCCCCGCCGCCGGGCCACCAGCGTTCCGACGAGCACACCGGCCATCAGGCCGCCGGGAATCCCGAGACCACCCTGCCAGAGGGCCGGCACGTCCTCCCATCGTCCACGGAACGACCGCCAGTCCGTGGCCACGTGGTACAGCCGGGATCCAACGAGGCCCGCCGGAATGGCCCACATCGAAATCGAGGCGATGGTCTCCGCATTGCCACCACGCGCCGCGTACCGACGTTGGCTCCAGGTCACGGCGGCGAACGCCCCGAGGGCGATCATCAGCCCATAGGCCTGCAACTCCAACGGCCCGATGGACAGGGAGTTGACCGACGGGCTGGGGATCGAGGCAAACACCTGTGATCCTCCAGTCAGGCAGAGAATGCGTCAGCAGGAATCTCGAACAGGTCGGCCTTGCCGGCCATCACCGCTCCCATCTGTGCGCGCGCTATCGGCAGGAGTTGTTCGGCGTAGAAGCGGGCGGCCACCACCTTGGTGCCAAGGTGGGTGGCATCGCCTTCGCCGGCGTCGATTCGACGCTGTGCTCCCAGGGCCAGACGGGCCAGCAGCCATCCGCCGACCAGTTGTCCGAACATCCGGAGATACGGCGTCGCTCCGGCCATGGCGTCGTTGGGGTCGTTTAGTCCGTTGGCCACCAACCATCTGGTTGCCTCCTCCGTGGCGGCCAGAGCATCGGCTAGGCCCTTGCGGATTGAGGCGAATGTCTCGCCGGCGGCGGCCAACTCGATGTCGAGACCGGCGATCTCGGCCAGCAGGTCGACCATGACGGCCCCACCGTTCATAGCTAGCTTGCGACCCACCAGGTCCATGGCCTGAATCCCGTTTGTGCCCTCGTAGATAGGCGAGATCCGTGAATCGCGCCAGTGCTGGGCAGCCCCGGTTTCTTCGATGTAGCCGTATCCGCCGTGGACCTGGATGCCCAGCGACGACATCTCGACGCCCACGTCGGTGCACCACGCCTTGGAGATCGGTGTGAGCAGCTCAGCACGGTCTGACGCCGCTTGACGAACGTCGGAGTCGGGGTGACGGGCGGCCACGTCGAGTGATGCGGCATTGAGGTACAGCAGGCAACGCATGGCGTCGGTGTAGGCCCTCATGGTGAGCAGCATCCGACGGACGTCGGCGTGGTCCACGATGGCCGACTGCTCGCCGGCCGGTGCACCAATGGCCCGACCCTGCTGTCGCTCAATGGCGTAGTCGGCAGCCTGCTGGAGGGCACGTTCGGTGACGGCCAGGCCTTCGACACCCACGCCTAGCCGGGCGTTGTTCATCATCTTGAACATGTAGCGCATGCCCTGGTGTTCCTCGCCAATGAGGAAGCCAACGGCACCGTCACCCCCATCACCGTACGAAAGGACGCAGGTCGGACTGGCGTGCAGACCCAGCTTGTGTTCTACGGACAAGCATCGGTAGTCGTTTCGCTCGCCGAGGCTGCCGTCGTCGTTCACGAGGTACTTGGGAACGATGAACAGCGAGATTCCCTTGGTTCCCGGGGGGCTGTCGGGTGTGCGGGCCAGCACCAGTTGGATGATGTTCTCAGTCATTTCATGCTCGCCGAAGGTGATGAAGATCTTGGTTCCAAAGATCCGGTACGACCCGTCGTCGGCAGGTACGGCCCGAGAGGTCAACGCCCCGACGTCGGAACCGGCCTGAGGCTCGGTCAGGTTCATGGTCCCCGACCACTCGGCGGTCACCATCTTCGGGAGGTAGGTCTCCTTCTGTCCCTCGTCAGCGAACGAGTGCAAGGCGTCTAGCGCTCCGACGGTCAGCATGGGCCCCATGGACCATGCCCGTGAGGCCGTGGCGAGCAGTTCGGTCAGGACAGTCTGCACGGAGCCCGGAAAGCCGCCGCCGCCATAGTCCGGGTCCTGGGAGATCGCCGCCCAGCCGGACTCGACGAACTTGTCCCACGCCGTGCCGAAGGCTTCAGGCGCGGAAACCACCCCGTCGGTCACCGAGCAACCTTCCTCGTCGCCGATCCGGTTGACTGGGGCCACCACCTCGGCCACGAATCGGCCCAGTTCGTCGAGCACCCCGTCGACCGTCTCGGGGTCGACGTGTTCGTAGCCCGGCAAGTCGCAGATTGTGGCGAGATCACTGATCTCGGCCAATACGAGGCGGATGTCGTCCAACGGCGGTCGGTAGTCACTCATGACCATGAACCTACCGTCCGGTCACCTGACCGACCCGAGTGGGCCAGCCTCCGGCAGGCACCTCCGGGATTGCCGCGACTACCTTCCGCGACATGTCCGACGCTCCGACCGCCATAGCCAACCTCCTGTACCGGTACGCCGAGTTGATGGACGCTGGCCGGCTCGACGAGTGCGTCGACCTGTTCACCCATGCCCGCGTACTGCTGGGCGACCCGGCCAACGACGACACCCCGATCGTGGACCGCGACGGCCTGGCTGCCGTATGGCAGTCAATGGTCCGCCTCCACGGGGACGGGACACCGCGGACCCGCCATCTGGTGGCCACGCCGATCATCGAGGTAGCCGATGATGAGATGAAGGCGACGTGCCGGAGCACCTACACGGTGTTCCAGCAGGTCGGCGACGGGCCGCTCCAGCCGATCATCACCGGTCGGTACCACGACCGATTCGAGTTGGTCGACGGAGCCTGGCAGTTCGCTGAACGGGCCTACCTGATGGACCTCACCGGAGACCTCTCAAGCCACCTCATGGGCGGGCTCGGCACCTGAGTCCAGGAGCGATCCGGCCTGGCCCCGGACACCGGAGTCGCCCGCCGTCCAGTGCCGGCGGCACCGGAGTTCGTAGGTGACGACGTGGTCCTCGGGATCGTCCACCACGAACAGCGCTCCGTCGTAGACCTGCACCCCGTCCACTAGGCGGGCGTTGTGGGTGGCCCGCTCACCACACCAGCACCGGGCCTCGACCTGGACCTCAACCCGCTCATCAGCCACCTCGAGGAGCCGGCGGGTACCGTCGAACAGTTGACCCTGAAAGCTGGTGAGCAACCCGAAGGCGAAGACGTCAGCACCTAGGTCGTCGACAATGCGGGCTAACTGGTCGATCTGACTCGGAAGGTAGAACTGGGCCTCATCGCAGACCAAATAGTCGATACGTCCTCGTCGGGAAGCCGCTGCCAGGGCCATCTCGAACAGGTCTAGGCGAGGACCAACCTCCACAGCGTCAGCGGACACTCCAAGGGCGCTGGACACCCGACCGTCTGCCCGGTCCAGCTGACTACACAGGATTCCCTGAAGGCCCCGCTCTCGCAGGTTGTGGTGGATCTGCAGGGCCAGCGTGCTCTTGCCGGACCCCATCGTCCCGAAGGAGAAGCGAAGAATCGCCATCAGTAACGGCCCTCGAGGGGACTTGGGATCACGAGCATCCGCTGGTCGCACCACAGTCGGTGCACACGTAGCACGACCCGGCCCGCTGCATGGCCACGCCGCACTGCATGCACAGCGGTGCGTTGGCCGATGCCCGGACCGACGGTGCGTCAGCGAGGGACAGTTGGGCGGCGAACTGCGACGCCGACGGCACGGTCGGCGGATCCGCCGGCACGTCGTTGCCCTGACGGGTCTCGGTGGCCGATTCCTCGACACCGGGCAACGTCGGCTGGGTGCGTTCACTGGTGGTGAGGATGTTCAACTCGGCCCGTTCCTCGGGGCTGAGGTATTCCACCGCTAGGCGGCGGAATAGATAGTCGATGAGGCTTGTGGCGATCCTGAGGTCGGGATCGTCGGTCATGCCGGCCGGCTCAAAGCGCATGCCGGTGAAGGCGTCCACGAAGGCCCGAAGCGGAACCCCGTACTGCAGTCCGTGACTGAGCGAGATGGCGAACGCATCCATGATTCCCGCCATGGTCGAGCCCTGCTTGGAAACCCGCACGAAGACCTCGCCGGGTCGGCCATCCTCGTATTCGCCGACCGTGACAAAGCCTTTACAGTCGGCAACCCGGAACTCAAAGGTGCGTGACGCACGGCTACGGGGCAGGCGACGCCGGACCGGTTCTGGCAGTTCGGCGTTCACCTGTTCAGTTACCCGGGCTGCCACGTCAGCGGGCCCACCGGCGGACGTTGACGAGGCGTCGCCAACCGTAAGGGGCTGGGCCACCTTGCAGTTGTCGCGGTAGATAGCCACTGCCTTGAGGCCGAGGCGCCATGCCTCGAGGTAGAGCTCCTCGACATCGTCGACGGTGACCTCTTCAGGCATGTTGCAGGTCTTTGAGATGGCGCCCGACAGAAACGGCTGGACGGCACCCATCATCCGGATATGTCCCATGTGGTGGATGGGGTTGTCGCCCATCGAGGTGGCGAACACCGCCATGTGTTCCGCACTGACGTCGGGGCAACCGATCACCGTCTGGTGCTCATCTATCCATGCCAAGACGGCTGCCGTAGCAACGTCGTCGTAACCGAGGCGCCGCAGGGCCCGAGGCACGGTCCGGTTGACGATCGACATCGTGCCGCCGCCGACCAGGCGCTTGTGCTTGACCAGGCTGAGATCTGGCTCGATGCCGGTCGTGTCGCAGTCCATGAGCAAGCCGATGGTGCCGGTGGGCGCCAGCACGGTGGCCTGACTGTTCCGCACGCCCACCCGCTGCGCCAACGCGCAAGCCTCGAACCACGCTGTACGACCCGCGGTGACCAGCTCAGGTGCCACCGCGTCGTCAAGCAATTCGGCGGCCTCCCGGTGCATCTCGAGCACGCTGAGCATCGGTTCGCGGTTGTGTTCGAAGCCCTCGAACGGCCCCATCCGGTCAGCCATACGAGCCGAAGTGCGGTAGGCGTGACCGGTCATGAGCGAGGTAATCGCAGCGGCCACCGACCGACCCTCATCGCTGTCGTAGGGCAGTCCGAGAGCCATGAGCAGCGCACCGAGGTTGGCATAGCCCAGGCCGAGTTGACGGAAGGCCCGGGTGGTCTCGCCAATGGCCTCGGTCGGATAGTCCGCGTTGCCGACCAGAATCTCCTGGGCGGTGAACACCACCTCGACGGCATGGCAGAAGCCCTCCACGTCGAACCCACCGATGACTCCGGTGTCGTCGTCTGACGAACCGAGGAAGGTCAGCAAGTTGAGGCTGGCCAGATTGCAGGCCGAATCGTCGAGGTGCACATATTCCGAGCATGGATTACTGGCGGTGATCCGGCCGGTGTTGGAGGCCGTGTGCCAACGGTTGATCGTGGTGTCGAACTGGATGCCGGGATCGGCGCACTCCCAGGCAGCCTCGGACATCTGTCGGAACAGGTCACGGGCACCGATCGTGTCGAGCACCGAACCGTCCGTGACGGCCTTGAGGTCCCAGACGGCGTCGGCCTCGACGGCCATCATGAACTCGTCAGTCACCCGGACCGAATTGTTGGCGTTCTGGTACATGATCGAATGACTGTCAGCGCCGTCGAACCCGACGTCGAACCCGGCCTGTTCCAGGACACGGACCTTGCGCTCCTCGCGGGCCTTGCACCAGACGAACTCCTCAACGTCAGGGTGAGCCACGTCGAGAACGACCATTTTCGCGGCCCGGCGGGTTGTGCCTCCGCTCTTGATGGTTCCGGCCGAGGCATCGGCACCACGCATGAAGCTGACCGGCCCGCTGGCCTGGCCTCCGCCCCGCAGGGCCTCTCTGGAGGATCGGATGGCACTTAGGTTGATGCCGGCGCCCGAACCGCCCTTGAAGATCGTGCCTTCCTCCACGTACCAGTTGAGAATGGACGACATCTGGTCATCGACCGAGAGGATGAAACAGGCGGATGCCTGTTGCGGTACTTCGGGGACGCCGATGTTGAACCAGACCGGCGAGTTGAAGGCAGCCCTCTGGGTGATCACCAGGTGGCGCAACTCGTCGGCGAACGCCGCAGCTTCGTCGGCGTCGACGAAGTACCCATCTCGCAGGCCCCAGTCGGCAATGGTGCCGGCCACCCGGTCGGCGACCTGACGCAGAGAGGATTCCCGCTCCGGGGCATCGAGCGCCCCCCGGAAGTACTTCTGGGCGAGGATGTTCGTGGCGTTGACCGACCAGTCCGCGGGGACCTCGACGTCATCCTGTTCGAAGGCCACCGATCCATCACGGTGGTCGATCAGGCGGGAGGTCCGAACCTCCCACTCAATGTCGTCGTAGGGATCCACCCCGTCGCGTGTGAATCGACGGCGGATCCCCAGGATCCCCCGCTCCGGCGCCATCGACATCGTGTACCACCCTCATCCGTTCGAACTCTCGGGCCCGTTGCCCGGACCACCCGCCGCAGTTCAGACCGTACGGCCGACCAGTGACAGTTACCGGTCAACTCCGACCGGACAGGACCCGATGGGTCGTGGCCGGCGGCGGAAGGCCCAGGTCGAGGACCGACCACCCGGAATCCCGAGGGAGTCCGGACTCTCAGTCCCAACGTCGATCCGGACGAACCGATGCGACGGGTTTCAGCCGGGCCGACCGCCGCCGGCCACGAAGACCGACATTAGGGACGTCTCCCTGTGGACAGATAGAGGGAGGAGCTGGGGATTTCCCGGTGGATGACGTGGCGGTTCTCCACAGGGATGTGATGGTCGCCTGCAGAGTCCGGCGCCACCCCGCCGAGGGCTACGGTCGTCACGTGCGACGAATCCATCCTGAACCGGGCCGCGACGTCGATCCGGTCGGGCTGCACCTCGACGATGATCGACCGGTTCCGCCGGGCCGCCCCTGGGTAATGGTCAACATGGTGGCCTCCGTCGACGGAGCCACCGCTGTGGCTGGACGATCAGAGGGACTCGGGGGGCCGGCCGACCGGCAGGTCTTCCAGACCATCCGGGGATGCGCCGACATGATCTTGGTGGGTGCGGGGACTGTCCGGGCCGAGGGCTACCGGCCACCCCGGTCCCTGAAGGAGACGGTGCCGGAAAGCCGGGCTGCATCGGACCGCTCACGGAGACCCCGTCTGGTGGTCGTGTCGGCCAGCCTGGACCTGGATCCGACGGCGCCACTGTTCGCTGACCGAGACCCGACGGATCCACCACCCATCGTGGCCACCGTCGCCTCGGCACCCGCCGATCGACGGGCCGGGCTGGAACCAGTGGCCGAAGTCATGGCCTGTGGCGAGACCCTGGTCGACCTCACCGGCCTGCTCGCCGTGCTGGACGACATCGGGGCCCGCACTGTCCTGTGTGAAGGCGGACCGGATCTCAACCACCAACTCTTCGCTGCCGGTCTGGTCGACGAACTCTGCATCAGTTTCTCGCCGAAGCTCGTCGGCGGTATCGGCAGGGAGGGCCGCAGCCTGTTGGACGGTCCGCCGCTCGCCGCGGCCACCCGCTTGGTACTGGATCGCGTCCTGACCGAGGACGGTTTCCTCTTCTGCCGTTACCTCGTCTCCTAGCGACTGGCGCTAGCCGACGGGTAAGGCGATTCGCTGGCCCGGTTGGAGGATCGATCCGCCCGCCGCATCGACCAATCGGTCGACTGTGGCCCGTAGGTCCCGACCGTTCGGGTTGATCGACACGGCGATTGACCAAAGGGTGTCACCCGGCTGGACCACGTGGACGATCGGCTCGCCCACCGCGGCGACCGCCGGTGCCCCCGTTGTGCCCGTGACCCGACCAATGAGTTCGCCACCCAACAGGGAGAGCGCCGAGACGAGCAACCCGAGGACCACCGCGGCCAAGAACCGGCGCTGCCGGTAGACCCTCGGGGAGACCGCCGATGCGGCAGGAACCACCCCCTCGGCGGTGGTCTGTCGCCGAACGGCATTCACCACGGCGGGCTCGGCAGCGAAGACGTCGGTGACCAGTCGGTGCACGGTGGCCAGTCGCTCGGCGGGTGCCGGTTCGACCGGCGGGACCACCCGCAGGAGGGTCGGAGACTCGACGTCCGGGAACCGGGGGAAGTCGAGCGGAGGTTGGGAGGCGGTGGCGGTATTCATGAGGACCATCCTTTCGATCGAGTGTGACAACCCCCAGGGAGGGGGTACTTGACACGGAACGTCCGTTCGACGAACATGGTTTCGACGTACACGTGTTCGATCATGAGATGCAGTATATCGAACACCTGTTCGATATCAAGAGATGGCGACGGAGTACATAGCCGGTACGACGAGACCGCACGACGAAACCCACCGTGCAGAGAGAAGGAACCCCGACATGAGCGCCACGGGACTTACCCCACGCCAGCAGGAGATCCTCGAGTTCATCGACATCCAGATCAGTGACCGTGGCTATCCGCCGTCCGTCCGCGAGATCGGCGATGCGGTCGGTCTCACCTCCCCGTCGACGGTGCACTCCCACCTGGCGACCCTTCAGGACCGGGGCTTCATCCGACGCGACCCGAGCAAGCCCCGGGCCATCGAGGTTCGCCTCGATCCGGCGAGCGGTGCGGCGGTCGATCGGGGCTCCGTGCGCCACGTACCCCTGCTTGGCGACGTGGCGGCCGGTACCGGTGTCATCGCCGCCGAGAACGTCGAGGAGTCCCTCCCTCTGCCGGCCGAGTTCACCGGCGACGGCGAGCTCTTCATGCTCCGGGTGCGAGGCGACTCGATGATCGGAGCCGGCATTTTGGATGGCGACCACGTGGTGGCCCGGGTCCAGCAGAACGCCGATGCCGGCGACCTGGTGGTTGCCGGGATCGACGGCGAGGAGGCCACCGTCAAGCACTTCCAGCGTGATGGTTCGGCCATCGTTCTGGTTCCCTCCAATCCGAGCTACGAGGAGATCCGTCGGTCGGCCGACGAAGTCACCATCTACGGCCGGGTGGTCACCGTTCTCCGACGGATCTGACCCGGCAACGCGCCGCCCAGGTCCGGTTCAGGCTCCGTTCAGGAGCAGGTCTCGGAGCACCTGGTAGCAGGACTCCAACGCCGATCGCTCCACCCGCTCGTCCGCCGTGTGGGCCAACGTCGGCTCACCCGGCCCCAGGTTCACCGCGGGCACGCCGTGCTCGGAGAAGAACGCCACGTCGGTCCACCCCAACTTGGCCCTGACCTCCAGACCACCTTCGGTGGCCAGACGCTGCAATAGCGGGTGAGACATTCCCGGGAGGGCGGCTGGCGAGTGGTCGACTAGCGCCACCTGGTCACCGTCGTCCAGGTACGGGGCCAGGACAGAGCGAACATGGGCCTCGGCCTCGTCACCCGTCCGGTCCGGTGCATAACGGTGGTTGATCCGGACCATGGACCGGTCAGGTACAACGTTTCCGGCCACGCCACCTTCCACGTGGACGGCCTGGAGGGCTTCGCGGTAGCGACAACCGTCGATTACCGGCTCCCGGTGCTCATAGGAGCCGAGTGCGGTCAACAACGCACCCAGACGGTGGACGGCGTTGCGACCCATCCACGGGCGAGCTGTGTGGGCGCGGACGCCCGCCAGGGTGACCTCGAAACGCATCGTTCCCTGACAACCCGCCTCGACGGCTCCACCGGTGGGCTCTCCCAGAATGGCCACGTCGCCGACCAGCAGGTCGGGGGCCTCAGCGAACAATTCCCGCAGGCCGTTGTGGGCAATGGCCACTTCTTCGCGTGCGTAAAACACCCAGGTGACGTCGACCGCCGGTTCGGCCACCGTGCGGGCCAGTTCCAGCATCACGGCGAGGCCGCTCTTCATGTCAGCGGCACCCAGTCCCCAGAGGGTGTCTCCGTCGAGTCTGGAGCCAGAGGTTTCACCGGGAACGGTATCGGTGTGTCCACCGAGCACCAGACGATGACCCCGACCGAGGGTGGTGCGGGCCACCAGGTTGTCGCCGATCCGATCCACGGCCAGACCGGGAACAGCTCGCAACTCGGCTTCGAGGTACGCGACGAGGTCAGCCTCGTCGAAACTGACCGACGGGATATCGACCAGTCCCGCGGTCAGGGCTAGGAGATCGGTCACGGGATAGTCCTTCGGTCCGGAGGCGACCCGGCTCAGGTGGTCACGCCGTGGGTGCGCAGGACATCGTTCAGTACCGACTTGTCGTGCCGCTCCCCCGGGTCGAGATACTTGAGAACCAGCACGCACGGCAGGCCGAACTCGCCGCCGTCAAACGTCCTTGGTCGGGTGGCCTGGACGGCCACGCACCAATCGGGGACCATGCCACGGCCCAGTTCTTCGCCACTGGCAGCGTCGATCACCGGGATCGACGCGGTCAGCACGGCACCGGCGCCCAGCACCACGCCATCACCTACTCGGGCACCTTCGGCAACAATGCAGCGGCTCCCGATGAGGCAGTCGTCGCCGATCACCACCGGCACGGCGTTTGCCGGTTCGAGTACGCCCCCGATGCCGACCCCGCCAGAAAGGTGGACATTGCGGCCGATCTGGGCACATGAACCCACGGTGGCCCACGTGTCCACCATTGTGTTGTCCCCCACGTACGCACCGATGTTCGTGTAGCTCGGCATCATCACCACGCCGGGGCCCTGGTAGCTACCCCAGCGGGCCTGGGCGCCGGGCACGACGCGAACCTGGCGGGCTATCCAGTCGGTCTTGAGCGGGATCTTGTCAGCGAACTCGAACGGCCCCATCTCAATGGTCTCCATCTCGGACACCCGAAAGAGCAGCAGGATGGCCAGTTTCAACCACTCGTTGACGACCACGCCGCCCTCCGTGTCGGACTCGGCCACCCGGGCCGCTCCGGTGTCGAGCAGGTCGATAGCGGCGTGGATGGTGGCGACGGCTTCGGTGTCGTCATGCGACAGGCCGTCACGGCCTGCCCACAACTCCTCAATCCGTGCCTTCAGGGCATCATGTGAAGAATCGGTCAGCATCGGGCGAGGCTACCGGTCGGTTTCCGTCGGGCCGGAACCGGTTCCGTCGGATTCAGGTCAGGTTTACGTCAGGCCAGCCCGGGCACGAACTAGAGCCAACTGCTCGTCGGGCACTACGGCGGCGATCCGAACGTGACCGGCTCCGTCGGGACCGAACGTCGTGCCGGGGCTGGTCAAGATCCCCAGCTCACGAGCTAGGGATCGGGTGAGGGCCAGCTCGTCTCCGTCGGGGGCGGTGATCCATAGGTAAAAGCCCCCCTCGGGCATCGAAGCCGACAGACCGAGGGCAGCCAACACCTCGATGAGCGATTCCAGGCGCCGCCGATAGCGGCCGGCCTGCACCTGTACGTGGTCCTGATCCCGCAGCGACGCAGCTCCCGCGGCCTGAGCCGGCCCCGGAATCAGAAAGCCCTGATGTCGTCGGGTCTCGCGTAGGTACCAGACGAGGTCCGGATCGCCGGCGTAGAAGCCGACCCGCAATCCAGCGAGATTGGAACGCTTGGACAACGAATGGACGGCTAGCACCCCGTCCAGGCCGTGCTGTAGCACCGAGCGGGACGGCTCGTGCCACGTGAACTCCACGTAGCACTCGTCGGACACCACCGGAACGCCTCTGCCCCGACCCCACTCGGCGGCCGCCCCAAGGTCGTCGAGCGCACCGGCCGGGTTGCCGGGCGTGTTCACCCATAGGCATAACGCACGCGAGGCGTCGTTCTCGTCGATGGCCGACAGATCGATCCGCCAGTCGGCGGTCATAGGGACCGGTACAGCCCGGCAACCAGCCAAAATGGCCCCCATCTCGTAGGAGGGGTAGGACACCGCCGGGTAGAGGACGGTATCCCGTTCAGGGTTCCGCAGCCGCAGCAGGTGGGGCAGGCCGGTGACCATCTCCTTGGTGCCGACACAGGCTCCGATGGACAACGGGTCGAGCGGTACACCGAGTTGTCGATCACACCAACCGGCGACAGCGTCGAGAAGTTCTGGCGTACCCACCGACGGCGGGTAGGGCCGTGCCGAATCCGGCTCAGCGAGTGCCGCAGCCACCACGTCGGGTACCGGATCGCAGGGAACGCCGCGGGACAGGTCGACTGCTCCCCCGTCGATCGCCGAGGCTGTCCGGACCACGTCGGCTGGAACGTCAAATGGATAGGGCGGAGGAACGAAGCCGGTGGGTTCGGGAACGGAGGTCACATGCTCACCCTGTCACGTCGGTTCCATTTTGGTTACCTGATCCGGAGGCCGGTGATTCAGGGGGTAGATCATCGACCCGAAACTCGGTGAGACGACCGGCCGAGCCCTCGTCGACCCGTACCAGAATGTGCCACCCGTCCTCCGATTCCTTGGTCTCCATAACCTCGCCCTCCCGGTGGGCGAGGGCCAGCACGTCACCTCGCTGATAGGGAACGTGCAGTTCAGCCACGATCGTCTGACGTCGGAGCCGTCGGGCCACTACGGCCAGCATCTCGTCGATCCCCTCACCGGTGGTCGACGAGATAGCCACCGACCCCGGTTCCCGGTCGACGAGTCGTCGGGCGGCCAAGGGTTCCACATCGGCCTTGTTGAACACGTAGAGCTCAGGCACCTCACCGGCCCCGATCTCGTCGAGCACGACACGCACCGCGGCAATGCTGCCCTCCGGGTCAGGATCCGACGAATCGACCACATGGACCAGCAGATCGGCGTCGATTACCACGTCGAGCGTTGACTTGAAGGCTTCGACCAGTTGATGGGGCAGCTTGCGGACGAAACCCACCGTGTCGCTCACGAAGACCGCCTCACCACCCGGTAGTTGCAGGCGGCGGGTCGTGGCGTCCAGCGTGGCGAAGAGGCGGTCCTCGACTAGCACGCCTGCGTCGGTCAACCGGTTCAGGAGAGTCGACTTTCCGGCGTTGGTGTAACCGACAATAGCCACGGCCTGGTTGCTGGTGCGGCGACGGGCTTTGGACTGGGTGGATCGGTTCCGTCGGATCTGCTTCAGGTCGGATTCCAATCGGGTGACCCGTCGCATGAGACGACGGCGATCTACCTCCAACTGGGTCTCGCCGGGGCCACGGGTGCCGATGCCGCCACCCTGCTGACTGAACGTCTTCCCGGACCGGCGGAGCCGAGGCAGGCGATATCGGAGTTGGGCCAACTCAACCTGGGCTCGGCCCTCGGGGCTGCTGGCGTTTTGGGCAAAGATGTCGAGGATGACCGCCGTGCGGTCCAGCGCTGTCCGCTTAAGGGTCTCTTCAAGGTTTCCCTGCTGGGCCGGGGAGAGCTCATTATCGAATATCACGGTGTCGGCATCCAGCGACTCGGAGACCGCTCGTAGCTCCTCGACCTTGCCTTTGCCGATGTAGGTCGCCCGGTCCGGGGTGTCGCGGTGCTGAAGTACCCGGGCCACGGGGTCGGCCCCCGCGGTGTCGACCAGGCGGGCCAGTTCATCCATGGACGCGTCGGTGGCTTCAGGATCGGCTCGACCGAGGGTGACGCCGGCCAGCACGATGCGCTCCCGGAACGTCCGGTCGATGAGGCCGGTGGCCTCGCCGCCGAACTCGCCGAAGGCACCACGGTGCGAGTCGTCGTCCCCGTCACCTGGAATATCGTGGGGCTCCAGCGGGCCCATTGGTTCTGATGGTTCCAGCGGCGCCAAGGGCTCCGTCGACTCGAGCGGGTCCGGCGACTGGTCACCCACGATGGGCGTTCCCGTCGTCGAGATCTGCGGTCCAGATCGCCGGCCCGGTCAAGCGGATGGGATCGCCGACGGCCACGGTGGCCGAACCACCGGGCATCTGGACCTCAACCACATCGTCCACGAGACCCCGACCGTGGGCCACGTGGGCCGCTGCGCAGGCACCCGACCCACAAGCCTCGGTGAGCCCGGCGCCCCGCTCCCACGGTCGTAACCGGATAACCGAGCGGGTCTCGACGACAACCAGGTGGACATTGCAGCCCACCGGCGAGAAATGGGCTTCAATGGCCGGCCCCACAACCCCCAGATCCACCGCCTCGGGGTCATCGACCATGAGTACGAGATGGGGGTTCCCGAGGTTCGCACTATCGGCGTGGAGCACCTCTACGCCCACTAGGCCTAGGTCTAGACCGTCGCAGGTCGGGCCGGGCCCGGCGACGCCCATCTCTACGGTGGCCAGCACCTCGATAGCCGTCGGGTCGCCGCGGACGGCAACATGACGAGAACCCGCCGCCGTGTCGACCACCACCTCGAGGTCAGCGACGCCATCACGACGAGCCAGAGCCTGCCCGAAGCAGCGTAGGCCGTTGCCACTTACCTCGGCCCTGCTCCCATCGCTGTTGAACAGCGTGAACACGGGGCGGCCGTCGACACCGGTGGTGCCGAGAACGAGCCCGTCGGCGCCTCTCGAGGATGCTGCAGGGGTGGCGGCGATGCCAGTCGCCCGGTCACAGAGACGGCGCGCCATCTCGGCCCCGTCGGCGGGAACCTCGTCGACGAATCCGATCAGGAAATCGTTTCCCAGACCGTGGTGGTGAGTTAGGCGCACGACGACATTCTTCCCCACCCCGGCGTCAGACTCTCGCCAGATTCGCCCACTACACGCCAACCTGCGCAGCGTCGAAACGGTCGAGGACCTGATCGAGGACCACCATTGGCTCGTCGCCCACGTCGAACCACTCGATTCTCGGGTCCCGTCGGAACCACCGGTCCTGTCGGCGGGCGAACTGCCGGGTGGCCGCCATCGCCTCATCAACCGCCTCATCCAAGGTGCATTCGCCTCGCAGGTGAGACAGCAACTCCCGATAGCCCAATGCCTGAGCGGCCGATCTCGACGGCCCGCCGGGAAGGTCGGCTAGACGGCGAACCTCGTCGAGGAACCCTTCATCCATTTGGCGGCGGTAACGGTCAGCGATCCGTCGGTCCAACAGATCACGATCGACCCGGAGGCCCACCTGGGTGAAGGGGGTGGGCGGGTAGGCATCCAGTCCCGGTCCAAACGACGAGAACGGCCGACCCGATCCGATCGAGACCTCGAGCGCCCGAATCACCCGGCGACGGTTTGTAGGCTCCATTCGTCGTGCGGCCAAGGGATCCAGCTCGACGAGACGAGCGTGCAATGCGGTGGTGTCGGACTGAGCATTGAGGTCTGAGCGCACATCGGCCCACTCACCTGGGATCTCCAAGTCGTCGACGACGGCTCGGACGTGGAGCCCGGTCCCCCCGACCATCAACGCCCGACAGTTCCGAGCGGTGATGTCACCAATGGCCGTTTGGGCCGCCTCTTGGAACATGGAGACCGAATAGTCTTCGTTGGGATCGACCAGATCCAGCAGGTGAATGGGAACCTCGGCCCGCTCTGCGGCCGTCGGAGACGCCGTACCGATATCCATACCCCGGTATAGGGCCATGGAGTCCATGGAGACCAACTCGGTGCCCGGGCGATGCCGGGCCACCTCGAGGGCCAGAGACGACTTGCCTGAGGCCGTGGCCCCAATGATCGCGAGATGCCCGTTGGGCTGCACCGATCAGGCCGAGGCGACGGGAATGCGCCGGCGATGTCGGGGCGGTGCGGTCACCTCGACCAACTCACCAAGCAGGTAGTGGGTAGCGGCGTCTGTGATACGGACCGTGGCGTAGGCCCCGGTCCGCAGCCCGTCTCCGGCCGCTAGGTGCACGAGCTTGTTCTGGCGGGTCCGTCCGGTCACCTGGTCGGGCTCCCGCTTCGCCGGGCCCTCGATCACGACCTCTTCGGTCCGTCCGATCCGAGCCCGGTGGGTAATGGTGGCCGATCGCTTTAGAACACGCTGGAGCCGCTCGAAGCGGTCGACGCACACTTCATGATCCACGAAGTCTTCCACCATGGTTGCTGCCTCTGTGCCCTCCCGTGGCGAAAAAACGAAACAGTAGGCCGAGTCGTAGCCGGCCTCGGCCACCACCTCGAGCGTGCGCTCAAAGTCGTCGCCGGTCTCACCGGGGAACCCCACGATGAGGTCCGTGGTTACGGCCAGGTCGTCGATCCCCATCCGGGCAGCTTCGAGGCGTTCGAGGTACCGCTCGGCCGTGTAGCCACGGTGCATGGCAGACAGAATTCGATCACTGCCCGACTGGAGGGGCAGGTGGAGGTGCTCGCATACCTCCGGGGTGTCGGCCATGGCGGAGATCGTCTCGGGACGGAGGTCCTTGGGGTGTGGGCTGGTGAACCGGACCCGGCGGATCCCCTCAACAGCACCACTGGCCACCAACAGGTCGGCAAAGAGCGGTCTGGCCCGACGGGTCGGGTCGGCCGTCCAGACCGCTCCCGCCTCATAGGCATCGGCCGGTCCCGCATCTATGCCGCGAAGTCGCAGCGTCAGGTCACGTCCGTAGGAGTTCACGTTCTGGCCAAGCAGGGTGATCTCGCTGACCCCGTCGGCAGCCAGGGCCGCCACCTCGTCCACCATCTGCCCAAAGGGTCGGCTGATCTCGGGCCCCCGCACCGCTGGCACGATGCAGAATGCGCAGCTGTTGTCACAGCCGATCTGAATGGTCACCCAGGCCTTGTGGTCAGCGTCCCGCTGGGCCGGTAGCGCCGAGGGGAAGGAATCGGCGTCGTCGCGAGCCGTCTCCTCAAGGATCTCTATCACCGGGCCGTGACCACGCGCCTCGGCCAGAAGTTCGACCGCCCGGTGGACGTTGTGGGTACCGAAAACGACATCAACGTGTCCAGCCCGCTGCTGGATGAGGTCACGGTCCTTCTGGGCCAGACAACCTCCCACCGCCACCTGGACATCGGGCCGTTCGGTCTTCAGAGCTTTTAGGTTGCCGAGGGCGCCGTAGAGCTTGTTGTCGGCGTTCTCCCGGATACAGCAGGTATTTAGAACGATGACGTCTGCCTCAGCCTCCGACTCGGCGGGGACCATCCCGTCGGCCTCGAGAAGACCGGCGATCCGTTCGCTGTCGTGCTCGTTCATCTGACACCCGTAGGTACGCACGGCGTAGGACCGCACGACGGTCTGCTCGTTCGGGGATGTCACGGAAGAAAGGCTACGGCCCCGACACCATCCCCAGCCCGCCGAAGCGGAGAGACGTTGCCGAGGCCGACGAGCCAGCGACTTGTCAGCCCTTCAGGGAGATCAGGTGTCCAAGGAGATGGGCAGATCGTCGACCTCGGAGAACTCCTCACCGCCGAGAGCCACTGCATCGGCTCCCACTTCGACAGCCTCGAGCTCCTCGGACTCTGCTGGCTGGACCTCCCGCCAGACACGGTCGGTGATCTCGACCATGACCTCGGGGTTGTCGAGCAGGAACTTCTTGGCGTTCTCCCGGCCTTGGCCGAGCTGTTCGCCCTCGTACGTGTACCAGGCACCCGACTTCTTGACGATGCCCAAGTCAACTGCCAGATCAACCACCGAGCCCTCGCGGCTGATGCCCTTCCCGTACATGATGTCAAACTCGGCCTGGCGGAACGGCGGGGCGCACTTGTTCTTGACGACCTTCACCCGGGTGCGGTTGCCCACTACCTCGACACCGTCCTTGATCGCCTCGATACGGCGGATGTCGAGACGGACCGACGAGTAGAACTTCAAGGCCCGTCCACCCGGCGTGGTCTCCGGCGAGCCGAACATCACGCCGATCTTTTCCCGCAACTGGTTGATGAAGATGAGGATCGTCTGGGACTTGTTGAGATTCGAGGTGAGCTTGCGAAGAGCCTGGGACATGAGCCGGGCCTGCAGGCCGACATGGGAGTCGCCCATCTCACCCTCGATCTCGGCTCGTGGGGTCAGGGCGGCCACCGAGTCGACGACCACCACGTCGAGCGCCCCGGAGCGGACGAGCATGTCGGCGATCTCGAGAGCCTGCTCGCCGGTGTCGGGCTGGGAGATCAAAAGTTCGTCCACATCGACGCCGATGGCTCGAGCGTAGGTTGGGTCCATGGCGTGCTCGGCGTCGATGTAGGCACAGATGCCTCCATTGCGTTGGGCTTCGGCCACCACGTGGGTGGCCAGCGTGGTCTTGCCCGAGCCCTCCGGCCCGTAGATCTCGACCACCCGGCCCCGCGGAATGCCCCCGATGCCGAGAGCCAGGTCGAGGGCCAGCGCCCCGGTGGGCACTGTCTCGATCGACATGGAGCCCTTGTCGCCCATCTTCATGACGGCACCGGTGCCGAACTGCTTCTCGATCTGACCTAGGGCCATGTCGAGTGCCTTGGTGCGCTCGGATCCAGCCTCAAGTGCTCCGCCGCTCATCGTCCTGCCGTGCTTTGCCATGTGGTGTTCTCCAGTGTGTCTGTCGGCCCGGTGGCCGGTTCCAGTTGATCTGTTGTCGAGTTCGGGGTTGTTGGCGGTGAACTTAGGGATGGCCTGTGACAGCGTTTCTGAAGTTGCTCCTGAAGCGGGCTTCAGGAACGCTTCCCTTTGAATAACAGGAGTGTATTTCCGAACAGGCGTTCGATGCAAGCACTCGGCCTTTCGAACTACCGTCAGACCATGGAAACCCGCACCGGAGACCCGAACCCCGAGCAGAAGCGAGCCGCCCACGCGGCCGCCAACCCAGATCTGGCCGAGCGGTTGGACCCCATGGCCTGGCACTGCACCCAGGAGGCGGGCACCGAGCGAGCCTTTACCGGCACCTACTGGGACGAGAAGAGGGCTGGCACCTACCGCTGTGCGGCGTGTGACGCCGCGGTGTTCGACAGTGACGCCAAGTTCGACTCGGGTTGCGGCTGGCCTAGCTTCACTGCGCCGGTGCCCAGCGGCCCCGATGGCGCTGTGGTCGACGCCCGGACCGACTCGAGCCGCGGCATGGTCCGTACCGAGACCACCTGTTCATCGTGCGGCGCCCACCTCGGTCACGTGTTCCCCGACGGCCCCGGCCCTACCGGCGACCGGTACTGCATTAACTCGGCCTGCATAACCCTCGAGGAGCGTTGACTCGACCACCGGATCATCCGCCCAACGGGAACGCGGCGATCACCTGGTAGACGGCACCCTCGGGCAACGTCCGACTTGCCATCAGGAGCACCTCATCGACCCGGAACGAAACGGTCACCGGTGATCCGACCGAGCCGGACGGGAGTTCGTCCCTGAAACGACCCAGCGTCAGGTGCCCGACAAACGGGCGATACCCCCGGGGGGCGATCTCCACCGGCTGGTCGAGATGTTCGGTGGCCGCCACCATCAGGGCCGCCAGATCGTCGCAGCCTTCGGCCGGCACCATCACCACGCCATCTCCGAGCAGAGCGGTGGCCGGACCGAGCCTCACGTCCACCGGAGCGATCTCGCCCCACGGGGCTGCGGCAAGCACCGCCGCCACCTCGCCGGGATCAGCGTCACCCAGAAACCGGAGGGTGACATGCCACTGGGCCCGTGGCAGCCAACGCAGCCGGGGCGCCTCAGGCCGAAAAAGCTGATCGAGCACGTCGGCTGCCTCGGTCGACGGCCGTACGGCCACAAAGAGGCGCACGGCGACCTAACTCGCCGAATCTGCCGGTCAGGCGTTCCGACGGGCCAGCAGGCGGATGCGGAGCGCGTCGAGGACCGTGATGACGGTGAACTGCCGGATGCGTGTCCGGTCGAACGGCCAACGGGTCCGAACCGCCTGGACTTCGCCGTCCACACAAGTGGCCATCCACACGGTGCCCGGTTCCTGGCCCTCCTGCGGGTCGGGTCCAGCCACGCCAGTCACGGCCACCGACACGTCAGCCCCCAGGCGTTCGCACGCCCCGAGCGCCATGGCCCTCACGGTCTCCTCGGATACCACCGGCCCCTCGGGCACGCCCAGTAACGACCGCTTCACTTCGCCGTCGTAGGCGACAATCGACCCCATGAAGGCCCGGCTGGATCCCGGCACCTCGGTCAAGCGGGTGCCGATCATGCCTCCGGTCAGTGACTCGGCGGTGGCCAAGCGAAGCCCCTGTGCGACCAGCAGGTCCAGCACCACAGACTCCATGGTCTGGTCGTCCACACCGAACACGATCGGTCCGGCAATAGCCCGCACGCGGGCCTCGCCGTCGGCCAGTAGCGCATCCACCTCGGCGTCGGTGGCCGCCTTGGCCGTGAGCCGTACCTTGAGCCCCTCCATGCCACTGGCCAGAAAGGCAATGGTGGCCCCACCGTCACGGTCGATGCGATCGATCTCGTCGGCCAGGTCCTCGGCCAACCCCGATTCAGACCGCCCCCAGGTACGAAGAGTGCGCGATCGTATGACGCTCGAGATGCCGGCCCGCCGCTTGAGGTCCGGGAGGATGGTGCCCTCCACCATCTGGTGCATCTCCCACGGCACACCGGGCACCGCGTACATGACCTTTGGACTGTCGTCACCATCGCCATCGGCGTCACCGGAAGAGGGGGCGCCCACCGGGCAGACCAGTCCCGGGGCCGTCCCCGGCATCTGGTCGATGGTCCGGGCCCCCACCGGTACGTCCGCCTGACGCAGGTTGTTGGCCGGCATTGGACGCCCCCGACCGCCGAACACAGCCTCGATTCGGGCCACCAACGATTCATCGCGCACGAGCTCCACGCCGAGTAGCTCGGCGATCACGTCACGGGTGATGTCGTCTTGGGTGGGCCCGAGGCCACCAGTGACTATCACCGCGTCGGACCGCTCCAGAGCCTCGCCCATGGCAGCCAGCATGCGGTCCCGGTTGTCCCCCACCGAGGTGTGGCGATGGCAGTCAATGCCTGCCAGGGCCAACTGCTCGCCGATCCACGCCGAGTTCGTGTCAACGATCTGACCCAGCAGGAGTTCGGTGCCCACGGCGACGATCTCGCAACGCATGCCCTGCTCCCCTCCCCGACCCGGCCGCTCAGGCCGACTTGGCGCCCGTGGCGCTGGTGGCCCGACTGCCGTCCAGCAAATACTGCGCGCCCGTCATCAGGGTGAAAGCCACGGCCAGCCACAACAACACGCCGACCACCAGGTCGGCGTCACGCAGCGGCGGCAGCACGGCGACCAACAAGGCAGTGCCCTGCACGATGGTCTTCCACTTGGCCGACTGGCGGGCCGGCACGGCCAGGCCGCGACGAGCAAACCACAGGCGGTACATCGTGATGACGGCCTCACGGAAGGCCAGCAGAGCCACCGGTACCCAGTGGTAGCGGCCGACCATGCCCAAGCAGACGGCCACGCCAATCACCACGACCTTGTCGGCCAACGGATCCAGGAAGGCCCCCCAGCGGCTCACCGTGCCACGGCGGCGGGCCAGGATCCCGTCGAAGTAGTCGGTGGACGCTAGGACCACGCCGAGCACGAAGCCGGCCCACGTCACGCCATCGACGTCCCGGGCGTCGAGTACGAAGGCGAACAACACCGGGGCCAGTAGCAGCCTGGCCAGAGTCACCAGGTTGGCCGGCGAGACCACGGTACGGACGTGCTTCACGCTGCCACCGGTCCGAGTGCCATGGCCTCCAGGTCGGGCCCGAGGGCTCCGGTCACCGTCACAGACTGGAAGGTACCCACCGCAAGGTCCTCGGGCACGGACACCACACCGTCGATCTCCGGCGCCTCGCGGTGAGTGCGTCCCACGCCGGGCTCGTCAACCAGTACCTCGACGGTCCGGCCAATGAGTTCATCCCGGCGATCGGCGGTGATCCGGTCCTGGATCTCGGTCAACTCGCCGAGCCGCTCGGCCATAAGGCCGGGGTCCACCACGGCGTCCAAGTCCGCCGCGTAGGTGCCTTCCTCGGCGCTGTAGGCGAAGAATCCGCACCAGTCGACCTGAGCCTCGACCACGAAGTCGAGCAGTGCGTCGTGATCCTCCTCGGTCTCGCCGGGGTAGCCGACGATGAAGTTGGACCGGAACGCCGCCTCGGGTTCACGTGCCCGTATCGCCTCGATGCGCTCCAGGAACCGTCCGCCGTCACCCCACCGGCGCATGCGGCGCATGAGCGGCGACGACACGTGCTGCAACGACAGGTCGAAGTACGGCACACCGGTGACGCACACGGCGTCCACCAGGCGATCGGTGAGCTCCGACGGATACAGGTAGAGGAGTCGCACCCGGTCGACCCGGGCGGCCACCGCCTCGACGAGAGGGACAATGGCCTTGTCGCCCACGCCCTGGTCACGTCCGAAAGCCGCCAGGTCTTGGGCCACAAGGATGATCTCGCGGGCATCCAGGGCGTCAACCTCAGCCAGCACATCGTCCATGGACCGGCTCCGCTGCGGTCCACGGAATGTGGGGATGGCGCAGAATCCGCAGGCCCGATCGCAGCCCTCGGCCACCTTCACGTAGGCCCACGGCCGATCCGACGCCGGGCGGGGCAGGTTCAACAGGTCGAACAATGGGGCGGTCTCGGGCTGGATGCCGCTGGACGGCTTAGGTCCCAGCGTGACGGGCACGCCAAAGCCGGCCACCCGGTCAACCTCTGGGAGCGCCTCGGCTAGTTCGTCGCCGTACCGCTCGGCCATGCAGCCAGTAACCACTAGACGGGCACCGTCACGACGCTTGTCTGCCAGGGCCAGCACCGTGTCGATGGACTCTCGGCGGGCCTCGTCGACGAAGGCGCACGTGTTGACCACGATCAGGTCGGCCTCGCCCGCACCGTTGACGGCCTGCATCCCGTCAGCCGCCAGGGTGCCGGCCAACTTGTCGGAGTCGACCTGGTTCTTGGGGCAGCCCAGCGTCACCAGGTGGTAGGTGCCGGTCATTGGATGCGGACCATCAGGTCGTGGACTGGATCGCGAAGACGACCATCAATCCCAAGTAGCCGGCTAACAGGGCTGCGCCTTCGGCCCGCTCGATCCGGCGGCTGCGAATGGGGAGGAGAAACGCCATGACGACCATCACGGCCCCGACCATGGCCACCGGACCCCAGCGCCGTAGCCACGGGTCGCCCAGCACTCCGTCTCCGGCCAGGAACAGGCCGGCACCTACGGCCAGGCTGTTGAACACGTTGGAGCCCAGCAAACTGCCCAGTATGAGGCTGGCCTCGTTGCGTCGGGCGGCAGCCACCACGGTCACCAACTCGGGCAGTGACGTGCCGAAGGCCACGATGGAGAGGCCCACGAATCCGCCTTGGAGTCCGAACTGGTCGGCCAACTCAGTAGCCGACCAGACGACGGCCTGAGCGGTCACCAGGGTCACCAGCAGGCTGCCCACCGTCCAGCACCAGGCGGCCGCCGTGGATCCCACCGGCGATAAGGCAGGTGGGGCCAGGTCGTCGGTGTCGATCACGAACATCAGGTAGACGGCCACCAGAACGCCAACGACCAGTACGGGACCGTGCCACCACGACCCCTGGACCTGGACGAGTAGCGCGAAGCCGAGCATCGCCGCCACACACACTCCAGCCCTGCGCTTGGTTCCCTCTGGGATGTCGATCGGCCGGATCAGAGCGCCGATGCCCAGCACCAGGGTGAGGTTGGCAATATTAGATCCGACGATATTGCCTAGGCCGAGGTCCATCTGACCCTGCCCTGCGGCCACCGTAGACACGACTAGTTCGGGGGCGCTGGTGCCGAATCCGAGGACCACGGCACCGATCACCAGAGGTGAGATCTGGAGGCGAACGGCGATCGACGACGCACCGGACACGAACCGATCGGCGGCCAACATCAACAGTTTCATGCCTCCGGCCAGCACGACGATGGCAAGCAGGACGTCCACGTATCGAGGGTACTAAACCTCCCCCGCTGCCGGGCTCGACGAGAGGGGCAACCGGGCCACGACGGGACCCGTAGGAACTAGTAGCCCTGCTCCTGGAGGTCAGTGAGTTCTTCGGGGGCGATCAGAACCTCCCGGGCCTTGGAGCCGATGGACGGTCCGACCACGCCAGCCTCCTCCATGAGGTCCATGAGGCGCCCGGCCCGGGCGAACCCGACCCGTAGCTTGCGTTGCAGCATCGAAGTGGACCCCAACTGGCTGGTTACCACGAGGCGTCGGGCCTCCTCGAACAGTTCGTCGTCGTTGCCGGAATCGGCCCCGGTGGCCGTCGGACGAGAGGAGTCGGTGGTGATGTCTTCTAGGGGCGGCATAGACGTGCCAGCAGGCCATTTCGCCGCCGGGGATGCCGGCACGCTGGCCGGATCGATGGGCGCAGCAGCGGTAGCTGTGTCGCCGGTCGAGTCCATCAGTGCACCGGTGACCGGATCGGTGGCCGCCTCGGCGGCCGACCGCGCCTGGGCCACCCAGGACTCCACGATCTGACGGATCTCGTTCTCATCCACCCAGGCACCTTGGATTCGTTGGGCCACACTCGAACTGGGGCCCAGGAGGAGCATGTCGCCCCTTCCCACCAGACGCTCGGCGCCCGGCTGGTCCAAGATGACCCGGCTGTCGGCCAGGCTGGACACGGCGAAGGCCAGCCGCGCCGGGATGTTGGCCTTAATGACGCCGGTGATGACGTTGACCGATGGACGCTGGGTGGCCACCACGAGGTGGATGCCCACGGCCCGGGCCATCTGGGCCAGCCGGGTGATGGAGTCCTCGACGTCGCGGGCCGCCACCATCATCAGGTCAGCCAGCTCGTCGACCACCACGAGGATGAACGGCAGGCGCTGGTACGACACCGACTCGCCGTCCTCGTCGGCGAGGCCCAACGGGGCCTTCAGGTCGCCCCGGTCGTAGGCAGCGTTGTAGCCCCCGATGTCACGAAAGCCGCAATCCGAGAGCAGGTCGTAGCGGCGCTCCATCTCCTTGACGGCCCAGTGCAGTGCGTTGGCCGCCTTGCGGGGGTCGGTCACCGGTGCGGTCAGAAGGTGGGGCACGCCCTCGTACTGGCCCATCTCAACTCGCTTGGGATCCACGAGGATCATCCGCACCTGGTCCGGCGTGGAACGCATCAGCACCGAAGTGATGAGTGAGTTGATGCACGACGACTTGCCCGCGCCGGTAGCCCCGGCGATGAGAAGATGAGGCATGGTCGAGAGGTTCAGTAGTACCGAGCGGCCGCTGATGTCGCGCCCGATGCCCACCTCAAGGGGATGGCGGGCCTTAGCAGCCTCGGGTGAGGTGAGGATGTCTCCGAGGGCCACCACCACCCGGTCCTCGTTGGGTACCTCGATGCCGATGGCCTGCTGGCCGGGGATGGGGGCCAGGATCCGGACGTCGGCGGCGGCCAGCGCATAGGCGATGTCCTTGTGGAGACTGGTGATCCGGGCCACCTTGACGCCCTCGCCCAACTGCAGGGCGTAGCGGGTGACGGTGGGGCCCACGGTCATCTCTGACAGGCGGGTCTCGACGCCGTGCGCCGCCAGAGCCTCCTGTAGGCGCAACCCGCGCTCCTCGACGACCTTGGCGTCCACGTCGTGGGTTTCGCTGCGTGACAGGTAGCCGGCGGTCGGGAGTCGCCACGTCGAATCGGCGATGGCCGGACCTAGCTCGATGGTCAGCTGCTCGCTGCCGTCGGTGCCCTTCGTCCGGGCCTTGCGTTTCTTGGCCTTAGCCGGGGCGCGTTCCGGCGCGGGACCGGTGGCGGTCGTCGGCGCCGGCTCCACGGGCGGTACTGGCTCCGGCTCGGCGACCGGAACCGGTGGTCGGCGATCGCCCATCCCTCCGACGGGTGGCGGCCCGTGACCGCCGGGGGGCGTGAGGAGGTTGCGAAGCCAGGTTCGGAGGCCCCGAACTGCGGGACGGAGACCGGCCACCATGCCCCGCGTCGCATGGCGAGCCGTGAAAGCCACCCCCTTGGCAGCACCACGGGCTGCCTGTCGTGCCGTAGTCCGGGTGATGACTGCGGCGGCCACAAGGCCCACACCGATCAGCACCAGCAGGGCACCCCACGTCGCCACCACGGCTTCGAGGCCACCGCCGATGCCCACGCCAACCAGACCACCCGCACGACCCAGGCCGTCGGCGCCGTCGTCGAGACCCGGGCGATCCCGGGCGATGTGGAGAATACCGGTCACCGACACCACGGCCATGACCAGCCCGACGGGAAGCCGTCGGGAGATCTCGCCGAACTCACTGCGTTCACGGAACATGGCCAGACCGGTGCCCACCATGGCCACGGGCAGCAGGACACGAGTCGAACCGACCGACCAGCCGAGGCCCGAGTCGAGGAGACGACCGAAGACACCGGCCCGCTCTAGATAGACCGAGAGGCCCGTCAGGAGGCCACCGACCACCAGCAGGAGCCCGAGGATCTCATCGCCCCGCCCACCGAAGGCGGCCCGGGCCATGCGCCGCACGGTGGACTCGCGGGGCTCTCCGTCCCCACGCCTGCGGCCGACCGGCCGTTCCAGCGCCGTTTTCGGCTTCCGTTCAGTGGGTTCAGCCGAGGAGGCGCCGCGGCCGGACACTGCCGCACGAGCGCCCTTCACCCGCTCGGATCCCTTCGGGGAATCCGCAGTAGGCGACTTCGAATCCGGGCGCGCGGGACGTCTGGCCATCGATTTCGACGGTACCACCGGGGCGTGACAACCCTGGGGCAGGAACCGTTACCTGAACCACCCATTGGAGGGTTCAGCGGACCTCGACGATGGGCACGAGCGTCGGCTTGCGGCCCGTCTTCCGGGACACCAGTTGTCCAGTGGCCCGCCGGGTGAGACGACTCAACTCGTGGGCGTCCCGGTTCCCGTCGGCCAACGGCCCGGCCAGCGCCTCGGTCACCTCGCTCACCACCTGACCGTGCCAGTCCTCCCGGACCGCTGGCTCCACCCAACCCCGACTCTCGACCATCGGCGGCTCGGCCAGGCGACCCTTCCGACCGTCCACCAGCACCCGGATCAGGACGAACCCTTCGCCGGAAATGGCCCGTCGCTCCTCCAACAGGTCGACCGACACCGGCCGGCCCGCCTCGTCGACCATCACGTAGCCGTCGGGTACCCGCCCCGCATGAGCCACACCCTCACCGGTCAGCTTCACCCGGTCACCGTCGGTGCACCGAAGCACCCGGTCCTCGTCCATCCCTCGACTGAGGGCCAACTCGTGGTGGGCCACGAGATGGGAGTACTCCCCGTGAACCGGGATGAACAGATCGGGATCGGCCACGTCGTGCAGGGCCAGCAGTTCGTCAGCCTTGCCATGGCCGGTGGTATGCACGCCGAGTTGGCCGCTGTGGACCAGCCGGGCTCCCCGGCGGGCCAGCGAGTTATGCAGTCGGGCCACCGCTGCCTCGTTACCGGGAATGGGGTGCGACGAGAACACCACAGTGTCGGTGTCGCCCACCGTCACGAACCGGTGGCGCCCTTGTCCCATCAGGTTCAATGCGGCCCGCGACTCGCCCTGGGAGCCGGTACACACGATGCAGGTGCGGGCCGGGTCCAGGTCGTCCAGATCGCTGTCCCGGGCCAGCATCTTGTCGGAGATGTTCAACAACCCCAGCTCACGGGCCAGCGTCGTGTTACGGACCATCGACGGCCCCATGACAACCAGCTTGCGGCTCGTAGCCGCCGCGGCGTCGGCCACCTGCTGGATGCGATGCACATGGCTCGAGAACGCTCCGATGATGATACGGCGGCCCTCGTTCTCGTCGAACACCCGACGTAGCACCGGACCAACGGTCGACTCCGACGTCGACGATCCGGCAGAACCGGCATTGGTCGAGTCGGCCAAAAGCAGGCGGATGCCACCGTCGGCGGCGATCTCGCGAACCCGATCCAGATCGGTGACCCGGCCGTCGATGGGCGTCGGGTCCAACTTGAAATCACTCGAGTGGAGAATGTTCCCCTGGGGCGTATGGAACACCGTCATCAGCCCGCTGGGCGTGGAGTGAGTGACGGGCAGGAACTCGCAGTCGAAGGGACCGATGGGCAGACGGTCGTAGTCGCCCAACGGAATTAGATCGGGCACGGGCACGCCGGCGAACTTCAACTTGCCGCGTACCATCCCGAGAGTGAACGGCGAACCGTAGATGGGCAGGGTGGCGCCCCGCTCGCCGAGGGCCCGGAGCAGGTACGGCAATCCACCGATGTGGTCCTCGTGGGCATGGGTCACCACGCAGGCCTCAAGACGGTCAGCCCGCTCCAGTAGCCAGCCGAAGTCGGGCAGCACGGCGTCGACGCCGGGCATGTCGTCGGGAAAGAGTTGGCCGCAGTCGAGCATCACGATGCGGCCGTGGGCCTCGAGGGCCGCGCAGTTGCGGCCGATCTCGCCGAGGCCGCCGAGAAACGTCAGATGTACGGGTGCTGCCATGGGGAAGATTCTCGGGAGGTAGTTGAATCAGGTCCGACCGAGGCCGGCCAAGACCTGGCGGGCGAGGTCCTGAAGGCCCTCGGGCTCGGGACCCATGGGGGGACGACAGTCTCCTCCGGGCAGGCCCAGGACCTTCATCATGGCCTTGGCCGGTAGAGGGTTGGGCTTCAGGTCACCGGACTCGAAGTCCCACGACTCGACGAGCCGCTGGTTGGTTTCGGTCGCCCGGGCCACGTCGCCGGAGAAGAAAGCATCCATCATGACCACCGTCTCGGGTGTCGCCCAGTGCGAGGCCACGCTGACCACGCCAACGGCGCCGACGGCCAGCAGAGCCAGCGTCAGTGCGTCCTCACCGCTGTAGATCTCGAAACCGTCCGGTGCAGCGGCGGCCAACCGGGCCGTCTCGGCCACGTCGCCGGCCGCGTCCTTCACGGCCACCACGTTGACCACGTCGTCAGCCAACTGGAGGATGGTGGCGTTGTCGATCTTGCGTCCCGAGCGGGGTGGGATGTCATAGAGCATCACCGGCAGGTCGGTGGCCCCGGCAACAGCCGTGAAGTGGTGCAACAGCCCCAACTGGGACGGGCGGTTGTAGTACGGGGTGACGGTGAGTATGGCGTCAGCGCCGGCCTCGGTGCAGCGCTCCGTAAGCTCCACGGCGGCTGCCGTGTCGTTGCTGCCCGCCCCAGCGATCACGTGGCAGTCCACGGCGCCTGACACGGCCTCCACGAGAGCGATCTGCTCGTCGTGGGTGAGCGTCGGCGACTCCCCGGTAGTGCCGGCCAGCACCAGACCGTCGTTGCCTTGTTCGACCAGCCAACGGGCCAGCTCGACGGCACCGCCGAGGTCCAGCTCGCCGTGGGCGTCAAAAGGCGTGATCATGGCGGTGACGACCCGCCCGAACCTGGGTTCCATCGTGTGTTCCCTTCCGGTCCTGTACAGCCCGGCGCTCAGCCGACCTGCTCGCGGGCTCGCTCGATGCCGAGCGTGGCCAGCAGGTTCTCGTGCAGTTCGAACCAGACCGTGTGGTACGAGTCGATCATCGGTCGGGTGAACCACTCCGCCTCGCCAACCCGCACACGGGCTAGGGCTTCGGCGAAACGCTCGCCGTACCCGTCGAAGCGGGCCAATACCTCTGCCAGACCACCGCACACCTCGCGCATGACGTCATCGGCCTCACCCAGTCGGGCCACCACGGCCGCATCGTGGACGGCATCCGCATGGTCGTTCACGATGGGATCGCCATCCGGCGCGTCGGGATCAGGACGCAACTGCCAGTCGGTGCATAACCCCAGGAAGCCCTGGTTGAGCTCCAGGAAGTCGCGGTAGGCGGCCTCGACGGCCGGACGGACTCCGGTGGCCTCCAACTCGGCGGCCAGCAGGGACTCGCCGTAAGCGCGCCCCTCAGGAGTCAGCATCCAGCCCGACATCCGACCCTCACGGTGACGGGCATGACCGGCGTCGGCCAGCCCGGCCAGCATGGCGTCGACTACGTCGGCGTCCAGGCCGGTGGCGGCGACCACCGCCTCCGCGTCCACGAAACCCTTCACCCGGAGAGCTTGTACGACCATCAGGTCAGGGGAACTGGTGTGGGACCCGACTGCAGACATGGTGGTCACGCTACCGGCGCGTCCCATTCGGGAACGGATCGGTTCGATCGGCTTCCCGAATGGCTGGCGAGCCGGAGCAGGACCAACGGGTACCCGAGGATCCCGATGATCGAGAAGACGAACCACTGGACGGCATAGGAGCGATGGGAGCCGTCTCCCACGTCGACCACCGGCACCGGGGCCGGCCAGGTGCCGACACCAGTCGACTCGGCGGCCCGTAGCCACAAGGGGGCCAACGTGGTATCCCAGCGCGTCGCCAGCGCCTCCCGGTCAATGCGGTCCACCTCGCCGCCGTGACCCCGCTCGCCGGCCCGGAATAGGTCCAACGAACCGGTGAGGACGACCTCTCCGGCATCTGGAGCCCAGACGCTCGGATCGCCCGCCACCTGGACCTGGCGCGGCACGAATCCCCGATCTACGACCAGTCCCCCAGCCGGGCCTACATCCGAAGCAGCGCCGAGGCTGGCTCTGTCGACCAGGAGGAGCGACACGGCATGGACTCCGGGCACCCCGTCCCTTGAACGATTGGCCAGCAGAACCTCGCGGTCGGTGTCCCACACCCCGGTGACGATGACCCGCACGAAACGAAGGTCGGCGGGATCGGTGCCCGCGGCGATCGACGTCAGGACCTCAACCAGGGGAAGCACCGGTTCGGCGGCCCGAACCGACACCGAGGCGTTGTAGGCCTGCCGACCGTCGAGACGGCGGAGCTGCCAGAAGCCCATGTTGACAGTAGCCACCAACAGCCCGGCCACCAGCAGGTGCGAAACGATCCACGCCGGCCGTAGCAGGCGACGGCTACCCGGATCCACGGTCGGAACTCCGGCTCAGATCAGAGGCCCAGGAGGGCATCCAGGCCGAGGGTCACGCCGCGGACCTCGGCGATGCGTCGGACGGCCAGCACCACGCCGGGCATGAACGAGGCTCGATCGGTGGTGTCGTGCCGGATGGTCAGGGTCTGCCCGGTGGTTCCCAGCACAACCTCCTGGTCGGCAACGGCGCCGCGCATGCGGAGGCTGTGGATGTGGATGTCCGCCGGCCCGACCCCGCCACGGGCCCCCGGCACCACCTCGCGGGTGGTCGGATCGGGCGCCCATTCTGCGGAGGATGCGGCCATTCGCTCGGCGGTGGCCACCGCTGTCCCAGACGGGGCATCGACCTTGCCGTCATGGTGGGTCTCGATGATCTCCGCTGTGTCGAACCATGGAGCGGCCATCTCGGCGAAACGCATCATGAGCACCGCACCAATGGCGAAGTTGGGGGCCACCACGCAGTTGCTCGTGGTGAAAGCGCAGCGCAGAGCAGTCAGGTCGTCGTCACCTAGGCCGCTGGTACCGACCACGGCGTGCACCCCGGCAGCGGCTAGCACGGGGAGGGTGACCCGGCTGGCCTCGGCCACCGTGAAGTCGATCACCACGTCAAGGCCCTTATTGGACAGACCCGTATCGGCCGGTGCTGCGAGCAGCGCATCAACATCAGCCACCACGGTGACACCGTGGACGTCGGTACCCACCGACGACGGGTCAGCGGCCGCGGCCAGCATCAGACCCTCGGCATCGTGCACAGCATCAGCTACGGCGCGGCCCATACGTCCGGCCACGCCAAGTACCCCGACGCGGATCAGCCCGGCATCGGTCGTTCCCATGGATCCGAGGCTATCGGTCGCCGACCCGCCGCTCTGGAAGCGTTTCCACCTCAGCCCCATCCTTCGAGACCAGGACATCACCCGTTCAGGCAGTGGGTCCGACCTCGGCCACCACGGCGTCGGGGGCCAGAACCTCGGCCAGCACGGTGTTGACCTCGTCAAGGGTCACGGCCCGCAGGATCTCGACGTACTCATCCAGCGGGACCACCCGACCCAGAAGACTCTGGCTGGCACCCAGACGCGACATCCGGCTGCCCGAACCCTCGAGGCCCAGCAGGAGCGAACCTTCGAATCCATCGCGGGCAATGGACAGTTCAGCATCGGTAATGCCGTGGGCCGCCACCTCGCCTACCTCGTGGGCCACCACACGCTTGAGCTCGTCGGACCGCTCAGGTGCCGTACCGGCGTACACCGACACCACGCCGGCGTCCGAGTAGGCGGCCATTGACGAAAACACGCTGTAGGCCAGCCCGTGTTCCTCGCGCACCGTCTGGAACAGGCGACTGGACAGTCCCCCACCCAGCACGTGTACGCCAATGGCCAGCGCGTGCCTTCGCGGATCCTTGCGGTCCAGGCCCCGCCAACCCCAGGCCACGTGGTCGGCCTCGGTCGGACGGCTGATACGTCGAGCCGTCACCGCTGGTACTGCCGGCTTGGTTCGTTCCGGCGTCAAACCACCGGTCCGACCGGCGAACGCCTCACCTACCTGAGACACGAGCGCCTCATGATCAACAGCGCCAGCGGCGGCCACCACCAGATTGGGGGCGCGGTACCAGTGGTCGTGGAACCCGGCGATGTCATCTCGACTCAGCGCTCCCACCGATGCCTCCGAACCCAGAACCTCCCGGCCCAACGTATGGTCGGGAAACAGCGCCTCGTAGAGCAGGTCGAAGACGACGTCATCTGGGTCGTCGGCCGCCAGGTGGATCTCTTCGAGGATCACCTGCCGTTCAGTCTCAACGTCGGAAGCCCGTAGGGCGGGCTCACGCAGCACGTCGGCCAACAGGGCCACGGCGGTTTCCTGGCCACCCACCGGAAGACGGGCGTAATACGCCGTGTATTCCTTGGTGGTGAAGGCATTCATCTCGCCGCCGGTGGCGTCCACCAGCTCGGCAATGGCCCGCGCCGAGCGGTCCTCGGTGCCCTTGAACAGCAGGTGCTCCAGAAAGTGCGAAGTACCGGCCAGTGCCGGATCCTCGTCACGGCCACCGACGCCCACCCACACGCCGACCGAGACCGAGTGGGCGTCCGGCATGTGCTCGGACACCACACCCGGTCCATCGGTCGGACCGTGTTCGGGCAGGCTCAGTTCGACCACCGAACCGGTGGTCGTGTCGGCACCACGAGGGCGCCGGGGGTCAACGGGTCCGTCGTGCAGGACGGACCGACGATCCGGTGCTTAGCGGCGGCGTCGACGGCCACCGCCGCCGCCGCCACCGCGGTTGGTCGGGGCGGCGGCGCCCAGGTCGCCGTGGACCGTCTCGAGTTCAGCCTTAAAGGCGTCCTCAAAGCTGGCCACGACCGGAGCGTCATCGTCGTCGAACGAATCGTCCTCATCGAAGTTGTCGCCGCCGCCGGCGTAGTCGCCGTCGTTCACGTCGTCCTCGAAAGAGTCGACCGGAGCGTCATCGTCGTCGGACGAATCGTCCTGGTCCGGCGCAGTCGCGGGGGCGTCGGAGCCACCCGCAGCCTCGTCCTTTGACGATGCTGCGGGACCGTCGCCGGCCGGCTTGAGTGAGATCTTCCCATTGGGATCGACGTCCTCGACGATCACCGTCAGGGGCTGACCCAGCTCCAGAACGTCCTCCACCTTGTCGATACGCTTGCCGGCACCAAGTTTGGAGATGTGCACGAGGCCGTCACGGCCCGGGAGGATGCTGACGAAGGCACCAAACTTGGTGATGTTCACCACGCGGCCCTCGTAAACGGCGCCGACCTCGGCGGTCGGCGGATCCACGATCAGCATGACCTGGCGCTTGGCCTCAGCCACCTTGGCCCGGTCCGGCGAGGCGATCGACACGATGCCGACCATCCCGTCGTCGTCCACGCTGATGTCGGCACCCGTCTCGGCCTGGATGGTGTTGATCATCTTGCCCTTAGGGCCGATGACCTCACCGATCTTCTCGACCGGGATCTCGAAGGCCTCAATCTTCGGGGCGCTCTCGCCGACGTCGTCGCGCGGGGCGGGAATGGCGTCGGCCATGACCTCGAGGATGGCCAGACGGGCTTCCTTGGCCTGGTTCAGCGCGGCAGCCAGGACGTCGGCGGGAATGCCGTCGATCTTGGTGTCGAGCTGAAGGGCGGTCACGAACTCAGCCGTGCCTGCCACCTTGAAGTCCATGTCGCCGAATGCGTCCTCCGCTCCGAGAATGTCGGTGAGGGTGACATACTCGCCGTCCTTGCAGATGAGGCCCATGGCGATACCTGCCACCGGGGCCTTGATCGGTACGCCGGCGTCCATCATCGAGAGGCTCGACGAACACACCGAACCCATCGAGCTGGAGCCGTTGGAGGCCAGAACCTCCGACACCAGACGCAGCGTGTAGGGGAACTCCTCGAAGCTCGGGATGATCGGGAACAGGGCACGCTCGGCGAGCGCACCGTGGCCGATCTCACGACGCTTCGGACCCCGCATGAAACCGGTCTCACCGGTCGAGAAGGGCGGAAAGTTGTAGTGGTGCATAAACCGCTTGCGGTCGATCGGGTCGATGCCGTCGATCATCTGGTCCATGCGGCCGGTGCCCAGGGTGGTGAAGTTCAGCACCTGGGTCTCGCCCCTCTGGAACAGGCCGGATCCATGCGCCGTGGGGACGATCGCCACCTCCGACGAGACTGGCCGGAGGTCGCCCGTGCCGCGCCCGTCGATACGAACACCTTCGGTGAGGATGCGTGACCGCACCAGCTCCTTGGTGACCGCCCGGATGGCTCCACCGATCTGACGATCGGCGTTGTCCACGTCGGCGAACTGCGGAAGCAGCTCGGCGATCAGCTCAGCCTTGAGGGCCGCCTCGGCGGTGCCGCGCTCAGCCTTGTCGGCAATGGTCTGGGTCGCGGCGATCCGCTCGGCACCAGCGGCCTCGACCGCGGTGAACACCTCATCGGAATAGTCGCTCGAGACCTCGTAGGCCATGATCTCGGGTGCACCCACCGCGGCCACCATCTCCAGCTGGAGCTCGATGACCTCACGGATGTACTGCTTGGAGAAGTCCAGGCCACTGGCCAGGACAGCCTCGTCGACCATCGGGGCGCCGGCCTCGTAGACGTCGCAGGTGGCCTCGGTGCCACCGGCCTCGACCATCATGACCGCGACGTCGCCGTCGTCGAGCAGACGACCGGCGACCACCATCTCGAAGGCGGACTCGCTGCCCTCTTCGTAGGTCGGATGGGCAATCCACTCGCCGGCGGCCGACCAGGCGATGCGCACCGCGCCGACCGGACCATCGAACGGGATGCCCGACAGCATGAGGGCTGCCGAGGCGCCGTTCAGGGCCAGGACGTCGTGGGGGTTCTCCATGTCGGCGCCCACCACGGTGCCCACGATGTGGACCTCGTTGCGGAACCCATCGGGGAACATCGGCCGCAACGGGCGGTCGATCAGGCGACAGGTCAGAATCGCCGACTCGGGCGCCCGACCTTCACGACGGAAGAACGAGCCGGGGATCTTGCCCGCCGCGTACATCCGCTCTTCAATGTCGACCGTCAGGGGAAAGAAGTCCGCCCCGGGACGGGGGGACTTGGCGCCGGTGGCGGTCACCAGCACCGTTGAACGGCCGATCTTGGCCAATACGGATCCGCCGGCCAGAGGGGCCATTCGGCCCGTCTCGAACGACATGGTCTTTTCGGTCCCGCTGAATGTGCGGGAAACCGTGGTTGCTTCAGTCATGTTCTCTCTTCTCGTAGACCATCCGGAACGACTCCGGACGGTTCGATGGCCGCGGATGCGGCACGTTGGGGAGTGGGCGCGGCGCGCCGTCCCCGTTCATCGATCTGGTTGTCGGTCCCGTGGATCCGGTCCCCGACGCGACTCGGGTGGCCCGTAGGCCACTCGAAATCTGATTCGACCTAACGGCGCAGGCCCAACTTGGCGATGATCGCCCGGTAGCGCTCGACGTCGTTCTTCTTAACGTAGTCGAGCATCCGCCGGCGGCGACCCACCAGCATCAACAGGCCTCGCCGACTGTGATGATCCTTCTTGTGGACCTTCAGGTGATCGGTGAGATGGTTGATGCGGTCGCTCAGGAGTGCGATCTGCACCTCGGGAGAACCGGTGTCACTCTCGTGCAACCGGTTCGTCTCAATGGTGGCGCCCTTGGGAGGCAGGTTGGTCGGCATCGGAACCTCGGGTATCGGACCCGGCCTCATGGCACGCTGTGCGTCGCCTGAAGCCATACGGAGGGTCGGAGTTCTTCGATTCCGACCCTGGACGACCCCGGTCGGGTCCTCCACGGAGAAACAGGGTACCGGCGCGGTAGGTATTCTCACCCTATGAGTGCACGGTTCACCCACTTGGCACTGCCGTCCCACGACCTGGACGCCACCGTTGCATGGTACGAAACCCATACGCCGATGCGGGCCTTCCATCGGCGGACCGACCCGGACGCCGAGGTGGCGTGGTTGGCCGAGGACGATAACGCTGTGGGGATCGTGGTTGTCCAGACGTTGGAGGACCACAAAGCCGGTCAGCCTCTTCCCATCCTGACCCCGTTCGCCCACCTGGGCTTCGACGTGGACTCACCCGGAGAGGTCGACCAAGCGGCCGAACTGGGGCGAGCGTCGGGTTGTCTGCACTGGGAGCCAGCGAACCACCCACCGCCGGTCGGCTACCTCTGTGCGGTGACCGATCCCGACGGCAACGTGGTCGAGTTCAGCTTCGGCCAGGGCTTGGGCGCGGTTGGCGACTGACGACCATCCCCGGTTCCCGAACCCGATCAGGAGTCGATCTTCAGGAGCCCAGCGCGGCGAGTAGGCGGGCCATCTCGACGGCGGCATCCGCGCAGTCGGCACCCTTGTCGCCCCGGTCCACGTCAGCCCGCTCCATGGCCTGCTCCACCGTGTCGGTGGTCAGCACCCCAAACACCACCGGCACACCGGTGTCGTGTCCGGTTCGCATGATTCCCGAGGCGGTCTCACCGGCCACATAGTCGAAGTGTGGCGTCTCGCCGCGGATCACCGCACCGAGGCACACCACGGCGTCGTAGCGACCTGACTCGGCCATAGCCCGGGCCGCTAGAGGTACCTCGAAGGCGCCAGCCACCCATGCCAGATCGATGTCGTCGTCAGCCACGCCGAGGCCCGTCAGGCGGGCATGCGCACCCGATACCAGGCTGTTGGACACGAAGTCGTTGAATCGGCCGGCCACGATCCCGACCTTCAGTCCTGTGCCGTCCAGCGGCGCATCGATGACCCTCACGACGCGCTCCCCTGCTCCGCTTCCTCAATGCCGTCCGGAGTGCCGTTCTTCGCAGAACCGCCCTCCGGGGAAATGCTGTGACCGAGCCGATCCCGCTTGGTCTCCAGATACCGGACGTTTTCCGGGTTGGGGTCCGTGTCCAGTGGGACCCGGCCAGTGATCTCCAGGCCGTAGCCCTCTAGACCGCCGTACTTGGCCGGGTTGTTGGTCATCAAACGCATGTGGGTAAGACCCAGATCGGACAACATCTGGGCACCCACGCCGTACTCCCGGGAGTCGACGGGGAGGCCCTGACTGAGGTTGGCGTCCACGGTGTCGAGGCCCTCGTCCTGGAGCCCGTAGGCCCGCAGCTTGTGGCCGATACCGATGCCCCGCCCCTCATGACCCCGCAGGTAGGCAATCACCCCGATTCCTTCGGCGCCGATCTGGGCCAGTGCGGCATCCAACTGTGATCCGCAGTCGCAACGCAATGACCCCAGGAGGTCGCCGGTCAGGCACTCGGAGTGCACCCGCACCAGCGGCGCCTCCACCGAGGCGAGGTCACCCAGCACGTAGGCCACGTGCTCCTCGTCGTCCAGCAGCGACACGTAGGCGTGCGCCGTGAACTCGCCGTACTTCGTGGGAATGCGTGCCGATCCGAAGTGCTCGACCAGTTTCTCGTGGCGACGACGATGGCGGATCAGGTCGGCAATGGAGATGAAATGGAGACCGTGTTCTGCCGCGAAGACCTCCAGGTCGGGCACCCGGGCCATGGTCCCGTCGTCGTTCACGATCTCGCACAGCACGCCAACCGGCTGGCAGTCGGCCAGGGCACACAGGTCGACGGCGGCCTCGGTATGACCGGCACGCTTGAGCACCCCGCCGGCCCGGGCCCGCAATGGAAAGATGTGGCCGGGGCGGGCGAACTCGGTACGCAGCCGGGACCCGTCGGCGAGGGCCGCCACGGTGGCCGAGCGATCCGACGCCGAGATGCCCGTAGAGGTGCCCTCCACCAGGTCGACCGACACGGTGAACGCGGTGCGCATCGACTCGGTGTTGTCGAGCACCATCAATGGCAGATCGAGCATGTCGGCCCGCTCGTTTGACATCGGGGCGCAGATCACGCCCGACGTGTGCCGGATCATGAACGCCATCTTCTCGGGCGTCATGGCGTCGGCCGCGATGATGAGGTCGCCCTCGTTCTCACGGTCCTCGTCGTCGACGACGACCAGGAACTCGCCACGTGCATAAGCCTCGATGGCGTCTTCGATGCTGGACAGCGGCATCAGTCGCCTCCATTCTCTTCGGGGGTCGAAATATCTTCAGGTACGGGAATGCGCCCGGCGGCCAGCAGGCCGGCCACGTAGCGGGCAATGACGTCGGCCTCGACGTTGCACCGGTCACCGGGCGACCGGCCACCGAACGTCGTGACCTCCAGGGTGTGCGGGATGAGCGCCACGTCAAAGGTGGCCCCCTCGACAGACGGATTCCCGACCGATGCCACGGTGAGGCTGGTGCCGTCGAGCGTCACCGAACCTTTCTCCACGATCTGGCCGGCCAGTTCGCCGGGCAGACGGAAAGTCAGCCGGCGTGAACCGTCGGACTGGTCGGCCACAGCTACCACGTCGGTGACCGTGTCGACGTGGCCCTGGACCACGTGGCCACCGAACCGTCCGTCAGCAGCCAGCGGGCGCTCCAGGTTGACCCTGTCACCGGTCGACAGGTCGCCGACCGTGGTGCGGTCCAACGTCTCGGGCACGGCATCCACGGCGAACCAGTCGTCGCCCCATTCGACTACCGTCAGACAGCAGCCGTTGACGGCAATGGAGGCACCGAGGGTCACGTCATCGAGCACTGTCGCAGCGTCGACCACGAGGCGTCGCCCGTCGCCGACAGCGTCGACAGATCGGAGGGTGCCGAGTTCCTCGATGATTCCGGTGAACATCTGTACCGTGCGCTCCCGTCTTGTCGTGGCCCATCTCAGGGCAGGCCCTTATCTCGGGGCAGGTCGGGAGCCGACGGGACCCGGCCGACGAGACAGGACCTGACACCCGGCGCCCGAAGGTCACCGGGTCGGTCCACGGCGTCGCCACCGCATCCGACGTCCTCTCCCATCCGGACTCTGACCGTCGGCCCAGGACTCGCACCTGATCGGCCCTACCAGCTGTCCTCCGGGGAGGAACGTTCGGTGGGGTTCGCGGGCTGCGTCGACCGAAGCCGACTCACCGCCGGTCGGGACTTTCACCCAACCCCGAGGACTCTGTTGTGCCGGGCATCGTATCCGCGTGTCAGTCGATGCCCAGCAGGCGGGCTATCAGTACAGGCCCAGCAGACGGCCAGCCATGGCCAGCACGGCAACGGTCAGAACGGGCCGCACCACCCGTTCTCCACCGGCCACGGTGATCCGGGCACCAAGCGCACCCCCCACCCCGAACCCGGCAGCCAACACCAGTGCCGGCTGCCAGTCCACGAGGCTCCCGGCGATGAACACCGGGAGCGCAGTGCACGTCACCGCGAGGACGACCAGCACCTTCACGCTGTTGGCCACCACCACGTCGAGGCCCGACCGCGACAGGGCCAGCACCATCAGGAGACCGATACCCGCCTGGAAGGCGCCCGCATAGAGTCCGACGCCGAAGAAGACGACGGCGGCCACCGGCCCCGACCACGGACGTGTCGCGACTTGCACCTTGGGCGGTCGAAGCGACAGCAGGAGCAACGGGATCATGATGATGCCGAAGACCCGTTCGAACGCCTCGGCGTCGACTCTCGAGATCAGCAGGGACCCGGTCAGTGAACCGATGACGACCGGCACCAGCACCGGCACCACCCGGCTGAGGCCCGACACCCCCTGACGGCGAAAGGCCTCGGCGGCCGAGACGTTCGATGTCAGGATCCCTACCCGATTGGTCCCGTTAGCCACATCGCCCGGGACGCCGGTCAGAATCAACAGCGGGACGGTGAGCAGCGAGCCGCCCCCGGCAATGGTGTTCACGCAGCCCGCAAACAGGCCGCCGACTACCAACAGCACCACGTCCAGTACGTCCACCGGGGCCGTCCAATCAGGCCAGGGCGGAGCGGGTGTCGACCACGTCCCGGTGGAGCTGGTCCACGAGGGCGTCGACGCCGTCGAAGGTCCGCTGGCCACGGAGGTGGGCTACGAACCGCACACGAGCCTCCTCGCCGTAAAGGTCGGGGCCGCCATCACCCGTGTCGCTCGCTTCCGTCGGATTGGCGTCAAGCAGGTGGGCCTCCAGCAGGCGGGCTCCATCGTCGTAGAAATGCGGTCGGGTGCCCAACGAGATCGCTGTTGCGTGTACGGATCCGTCGGGCCGCTCGTACCAGCCGGCGTATACGCCGTCCTCGGGTAACAGCATCGCCGGGTCGACCCGGACGTTGGCTGTCGGGAAGCCGAGTTCGCGACCCCGGCGGTCGCCGCCACCCACCGGGCCCCGGATCTCGTACGGGCGGCCCAGCATGGCGTTGGCCCGCTCTAGGTCGCCTCGCGACAGAGCCCGTCGGATGAACGTGGACGACACCTGTTCGTGGTCTCGGGTCGGCTGCCCATCGAGGCCGACCAGGCCCATACCCAGCACCTCGAAGCCCAACTCCTCTCCCAGCTCTCGGAGGAGGGCCACGTTGCCTTGCCGCTGGTGTCCGAAGTGGAAGTCCTCCCCCACTACGACAAGGCCGGCGCCCACACAGCCGACCAGCACGTGTCGCACGAACTCGTCGGCTGACTCCAAGGCCAGGTCCTCGTCGAAGGGGACGACCATTGTCAGATCCACTCCGGTCATGGCCAACTGCTCGAGCTTCTGCTGCGGGTCGGTCAGGAGTAGTGGCGCCGATTCGGGGCGGACGACGCTGGCCGGATGGCGGTCGAAGGTGACCACCGCTGAGGCCATGGACCGCTCAGCAGCCAGGCCACGAACCCTGGCGATCACCTGCCGATGCCCGGCGTGGACTCCGTCGTAGGCGCCGATGGTCAGAGCGGTGCGCGGCGCATCGGCGGGATGGGGAGCGAGCTCCGTTCGGATCTCCACGGCGGTGAGGCTAGCCACCGACCTCCGGCCAGCCGGGACCGGCCCACTGGATTGCCCAGCGGGTAGCGGGTGAAATACCTGGTCAGGAAGTGGGCGCCAGCACCATGATGGGCTTCACCCGCCCGGGCCGGTCGCCGTGGGGTCCGTACACGGCCAACAGGCTCCCGTCGGGGCCAAGCACCGGCCACGGACCATCCACATCGAGCCCCGCTGAGCCCAGGCCAAGCGCCTCGGCGTCCATGGGCCTGCCATACGAGATGTCGACGGCCGTGGCTTCATCGACCACCACGGCGGGGAGGTCGCGGAAGGCCTCGGCCATGGGGAGTAGCACCGGTGACTCCAGGGGATGGGCCTCGGCGAGGGTGAAGGGCCCGACCGCGGTGCGCCTCAGTTTCCGGAGATGAGCACCCCCGCCGAGCGCCTCGCCCAGATCGGCAGCCAGTGTCCGGACGTACGTTCCTGATGAGCAGGTCACGACGACGTCGTAGACGCCTGGCTCATCGGCCGGGGTCACATCGAATCGGTGCACGGTGACCGGGCGGGGTGCACGTTCCACCTCGCCACCTTCCCGGGCGATCTCATGGAGTCGTCGCCCCCCCACTTTGACGGCCGAGACCATCGGTGGAATCTGCTCGATGTCCCCCACGAATCGTGTGGCGGCGTCGGCCACCTCGGCTGGGGTGACCGCCACCATGTCGAAGGTGGCCGTCACATCGCCCGACGAGTCCAACGTGGACGTCGACGCACCCAGGACGACCTGACCGGTGTATTCCTTGCCCAGCGCAGTCAGGAATCTGAGCAACCGGGTGGCCCGGCCCACGCCGAGCACCAGGACGCCGGTGGCGTCAGGATCCAGAGTGCCGGAATGGCCGATCTTGCGCGTGCCCAGCACGCCACGGGACTTGGCCACCACATCGTGGCTGGTCCAGCCGGCCTCCTTGTCGATGACCGCCAGACCTTCCGGGGCTGGCTTACCAGAGGCCTGTCTCCCAGAAATGGGCCCCCCCATGGTCACTCTTCCTCGGAAGGGTCGCCTTCGGGTGACTGTTCCCCAGCTATGGCGGCTGCCTCCATGGCTGCGGCATCCATGGCGTCGGTGGCGGTGGTCGGTCCGATCCCGCGCAGGATCTCCTCGATGCGGTCGGCCGAGCGGGCGGTGTCGTCGACCACAAAGGTCAACGGCGGAACCCGTCGCACCCGAGCCTGGTCACCGATGGCCCGCTGCAGCCGGGGCCGATGGTCGGCCATGGCTTCCAGGAGCTCGGCATCGTCGATGTCGGCCGTGAGGAACACCCGGGCGATGCTCAGGTCCTGGTCGGTCTCCACACCGGTGATGGTCACGAAACCGAGACGGTCGTCGTCGATTCGTTCCAACTCGCCGGCCAGGATGCGGACCAGCAGCTCGTTGAGCCGATCGGTTCGCTGGTAGCCACGGGTCGAACCACCGAAGCGAGGTCGACGCTGTGCGCTTCGTCCCATGATCGGCCCTAGGTGCGGGCGATCTCCCGTTCCTCGAACGTTTCGATCACGTCGCCGTCCTTCAGGTCCTGATAGTCCGAGAGCCCAATACCGCACTCGTAGCCGGACTGGACCTCGCGGACGTCTTCCTTGAAGCGACGCAACGAGCTGATCTCGCCTTTCCAGATGATCGTTCCCTCTCGCAGGAAACGAACCTTGGAACCACGGGTGATCGTTCCGTTGGTGACGTAGCAACCGGCGATCTTGCCGATCCGCGGCACCGAGAAGATCTCACGGACCTCGGCGTCGCCGGTCACGACCTCCTCGAACTTCGGGGCGAGCATGCCGAGCATGGCAGCCTCAATGTCCTCGATCAGCTTGTAGATGATCTCGTAGGAGCGGATCTCGACGCCCTCGGCCTCGGCCATCTCTCGTGCCTTACGTTCCGGGCGGACGTTAAAGCCGATGATGGTGGCGTTGGACGTGGCGGCCAACTGGATGTCGTTCTCGGTGATACGACCGACCGCCCTGTGCACGAAGGCCAACCGGACGTCCTCGCGCTCAAGTTTGCGGAGGCTCCCGGTGACGGCCTCCAACGAGCCGTTCACGTCAGCCTTCACGATCAGGTTCAGCGTCGCCGCCTCGCCCTTCTGGATCTGTTCGAAGATGTCCTCGAGTCGGGCGCCTCCGGACAGGGCGTGGGCGTCACGACCGATGTTGGCCTGACGACGCCAGTGGCCCCGCTTGTCGGCCACCCGGCCGGCGACCTTCTCGTTGGGCGCCACCACGAAGCCTTCACCGGCATCGGCGACGTCAGACAGGCCTAGTACCTGCACGGGTGCGGACGGGCCGGCCTCCTTGACCGGGCGGCCCTGATCGTCGACGAGGGCTCGCACGCGACCCCATGCCGCGCCGGCCACCAGGGGGTCTCCCACCTTAAGGGTGCCCCGTTGGACCAGCACGGTGGCCACCGGGCCCCGCCCGATGTCAAGGAAGGACTCCAGCACCACGCCCTGGGATCGACCGTCGGGATCGGCACGGAGGTCCTCGACCTCGGCTATCACGTTCAGGTTGTCCAGGAGGTCGTCGACTCCCAGGTTCTCCAGCGCTGAGACCTCGACGCAGATCGTGTCACCGCCCCACGACTCGGGCACCAGGTCGTGTTCTGCTAGCTGGCCCAGGACCTTCTGGGGGTCGGCGTTCTCGCGGTCGATCTTGTTGACGGCCACGATGATCGGTACGTCGGCGACCCGGGCGTGATTCAACGCCTCGATGGTCTGGGGCATGACGCCGTCATCGGCGGCGACCACCAGGACCACGATGTCAGTTGAACCGGCACCACGGGCTCGCATGGCGGTAAACGCCTCGTGGCCCGGGGTGTCAATGAACGTCAGGGACTTGCCGTCCCGATCCACCTGGTAGGCGCCGATGTGCTGGGTGATACCGCCGGCCTCGTCGTCGACGACGTTGGCGCTGCGAATCTGATCCAGGAGCTTGGTCTTGCCGTGGTCGACGTGCCCCATCACGGTGATGACCGGTGGACGGATCGGTGCCTCGTCATCATCGAAGTCATCCACGATGTCGAGCAGTTTGAGGAGTTCGACCTCCTGCTCTTCACCGGGGTCGACCATGCGGATCTCAGCGCCCAATTCGGCGGCGAACAGTTCGATCATGTCGTCGGACAGTGACTGGGTAGCGGTCACCATCTCGCCCTGCTGCATGAGGAACCGGACGACGTCGGCCGCCGTGCGGTTCATCTTCGGACCGAGATCCAACGCGGTACAGGCACGTTCGACGACGATCTCGCCCTCGGGCACTGCGGTGTCATCTGGCGTGTAGGACGGCACGTCCATCGGCTGGAGTTCTTCGCGACGGCGACGACGACGACCCTTTCGACGCGGGGGGCGACGCCCACCGGGACCGCCACCGGGACCACCCGGACGGCCACCGGGACCACCGCCGGGACCACCAGGACGGCCACCGGGACCACCGCCGGGACCACCAGGACGGGCCGGGCCACCGCCGGCACCGGGAACGGATTCACGGGGACCGCCACCCATTGGTGGACGTCGGCCCACCGGTGGCGGACCGGTACGACGGCCGGGGGGACCGCCTGTCGGACCACCGGCCGGCTCAGCAGTAGAACGACCACCCAGGCCGGGAGGCGGCGGAATTGGCTTGCCCGACGAGGAAACCGGTGGGCCGGGAGGCGGCGGAATCGGCTTCCCGGACGAAGAGAGTGGAGGGGTTGAACCGACGGGTGGCACGACGGGCGCGTTCGGATCGGCCACCTTCGCAGCGAGATCAGGGACGGCCGGGTCAGAGATCCCCGAACGATCGTCCGCGTCGACCGTCGGCGTCGCTGTCGGGGCCGACTCGGGGGCGGGCTCTCCCTCGACAGTCCTCTTGGTCGGGGCCGAGGATCCGCTGGACGAGATGACTCGTCGGGGTTCTTCTGTCTCGAAGGGCGTCTTAGGTTCTGGTTCAGTCGCCGTCTCAAGAACGGGGTCGGGCTCAGGGGTCGGTTCGGGCTCAGGGGTCGGTTCGGGCTCAGGGGTCGGCTCGGGCTCAGGGGTCGGCTCGGGCTCAGGGGTCGGCTCGGGCTCAGGGGTCGGCTCGGG